>CAZJCN010000053.1:3949-13358 GCA_964544195.1 uncultured Phycisphaeraceae bacterium
GCCACCCGGCGGTGCAGACGACGCCGCTTTCGGCCGGAACCAGATTCCGCTAAACGATAAGGCATGACATCATCTTACCCGTTTTTTACCCGTTCCCACTGTCGGGGTATCCTTTGGTACATGCAGCCCGCTGCCGACAACAGATCCTGGGAAGAACCGCTCATGTCCGCTGACGACCTGTCGGCGTGGCGTCGACGTCTGCCCGCTTTGGTGATATTCGTCACCTGTTCAGCGGTACTGATCATCGCCTATACACTGACACCCAACACCCGGGACGGGCTGGGTACGCACAAGAGTCTGTACCTACCGCCCTGTGGCCTGTATGAGACCACCGGCATCCCCTGTGCGACCTGTGGAATGACCACCAGCTTCAGCCTGATGGCGCACGGCCGGTTCATCGCCGCCTTTCTCACCCAACCCGCCGGAGCAATGTTGGCTTTGCTCGTGGCCATGGCCGCGGTTATTTCCGGTTACGCATTGGTGACCGGTATGAGCCTGTCGCCCGTGGGCCGGATTCTTTGGCGCCCTATAGTCCTCATCCCGGCGATCGGACTTCTGCTCGCCGCGTGGATTTACAAGATCGCGATCGTCACCGGATGGTTCGGAGTACATATATGAAATCACTAACAGCATGGAACCTGTGCATCCTGACATGGTTGGTGACTTGCATCCCTTTGGCTGGCTGCGCTATGCCGGGTGAAAAGAAGCTTGTGGATGTCAAGGCGGAGTATCTTGGCCTGGCAAACCAAAAGGTGGCCGTCATGTCAGCGGCTGATGCTCATCTGCTCCATCTCTATCCGCAGGCACCCACCCTGGTCAGTCAGGCGGTCAGTAAACGCATCGCGCGACACGTCCCGGGTGTCACACTGATCATTCCCAAGGAATTGGCTGCATTTCTAAAAGCCAATCCCTACTGGGCAAACCTCCCTTACAGTCAACTGGTGGACAAGCTGGGGGTGGACAAGGTCGTCCTCATAGACCTGATTGAGTACCAGACCCATGAGCCGGGCAACGCTTACGTTTGGCAGGGTCTGATCACCGCCAATATTGGCGTGATCGACGCCCACGCGGCCGACCCGGACAATCTCGTTTACCAGAACACGGTCAGCGTGAGATTTCCGGAAAAAAGCAGTGTCGGCATCGTCGATGCGGACCACGAATCGATTCAGCTCGGCATGCTATATCTGTTCGGGAAAAAAGCGGGCGGCCTGTTCTACGATCACCAGATCGAAGTGGATAAATAAGCATGTTTCGACCTATCCGTCATGATAGTTTCCGTCTGTACGCCGGCCTGCTGTCGATGCTGATTCTGTCTTGCCTTGGCCTGATGGGTTGCGAAGGCCCAGGCTTTGTCGCCTATGTCATTGCCGGGCCGCCAACGATCAAAGCCCAATACAAGCTCCAGACGCGACCCACACTGGTCATTGTTGATGATCCCTTAGGACTTCTCGGTGACCCGAATTACCCGGCTGTGGTCGGTGCCAATGTGGGATACCACCTATCGGAAAATGGGGTGTTGCCTGGGGAGATGATCATTTCACAGGATCACCTGACCACGCTTGCGGCACAGCTCGGCGATCGCTACCCGTCCACACCGATCGACGAGATCGGCCAACGCCTCAAAGCGGAACAAGTGATTCATGTGCTGGTTCGATCGGCTGACCTGATGGCTCACAACACGTACTACCACCCGAAGGCACAAGTTGAAGTCAGAGTGGTTGACGTTGCTTCGGGTAAAAGACTTTTCCCCGAGCCGGATAGTGACATGCCCAGCACCTCACCCGGCACCCCACTACAAGTCAGCATGAAACCGCAAGCCGTTGAAGAAGACCGCCGACATGCACGCTCACTGTTGGCCCGCAGGTTTTCGGAATACATCGGCCTGTGTGTGGCTCAGTTGTTTTATGACCACGCAAAACCGGATGACGCCTCCGTCAGCCACTCCCCATCGTAAGTCCCATGTTGTGTCATGCCCACGCTTCACCTGATAGACGCTGACAGCACACAAGCATGCCCGGCCGTGCTCGCATCCATGCACGCTGCAATGGGGCCCGAAGATCAGGCACTTCTGTTGGGCGGTCAGTCATTAACACAGTACGCAGTGGAAGTTGGCATGCAGAGATATCTGCGATTGTCCGTCCCATCAGGCCGGGCATGGCTGGCCCTACGTCTGCTTCATCGCCGGCTTGTCAAGGCCCCCCAGTTTGATCGCAGCGTGTGTTGGTCTGTGGGAGCACTATTGGTTGCATCCACACTACGCACAATAATCCACCATGAACTACGATTGGCGCACCTTCCCAACTCGCAAGATTTAAGACTGCTTCGATGGTTCAGCATGTCCCGTCGGGCGGACAAGGTCAGGATTACTGCTTACAGCTCTGAACTGGCCGGGCGACTGATTAGAAAAGGCATCCCGTGTTTAACCAGCGCGACGGCGTTTCCTGCCCCGACCACATCCGACACCATCTCACCAGCTCCCAAACAGGAACTGAGAAAACGATGGGGTCTTTCAGGAGAGCTTGATCTGGCCGTGGCATTACTGAGCGACCATCCCGCATTATGCGATGCCCATGAGGCGGCAAGGGTGCTATTGCTGGGTGGTATTACCCAAGTGAGCAGAACGAACAGACGGGCCGCGCTTATCATTCATCCGTGCCAACTCAATGGCCGCCGTGCCCGCCGGTTACTTGCTGCTCAATCGTCCAGGATGCATGTCGCCCAGGATTCCGCCATCACCCGGCCGTGGTCGGTGCTGGGTGCCTGTGACGTAGCCTTGGCGTTAGGTCCGACCCATGGCGGGTTAAGCCAGGTTTGGGCTCACCAATGTGGGGTCCCAACCATCACCTCGCCAGCAGAGCCGGGAACCGAAATCGCATCACTGGACGTAAGCGGTCGCCCGCCGGTCCGCCATGGACTGCGGGATCTGGCCCATCAGCTTCAACAAGCACTCGTCGGCCATGCGACAACAGGAATCACATAAGGTGGCGACGGACCACCCACTGGCCCAACCTGATCCACCTGACTTAGGCTTTCCCCGGGCAGATAGCCTCTGCGAGCGGTGCGGTTACAGCCTTAAGAACCTGACGCGTGCAGGATTATGCCCCGAATGCGGCCTGCCGGTATCCGATTCGTCTCCCGAAGTCCGCTGCGGCCCCGTATGGCATCATCGCCCGGGGCTGCGATCATTGGGTCAACTGATCCGGGATGTATTTTGGCGACCGGGCACCTTTTTCAGGACCATGAAGGTGGACGGGTCCAACGTCCCGGCCCGATTGGTTCTCATGCTCGTGGCGATGACTTCGGGCGTCACATGGTTCATCCTACTGACAGGTTGGCGTCAGGGTTCCGGCTTGATCCAATCCATGATCCTAAGCCTCGTGGCCTGCGACGCCGTTATCCTGCTGAGCTATATTGAAGCCTTGGGGGTCTGGTATTTCAGCCGTCGGCGTGGCTGGCGCATCCCGATGAGGCTGGCTGAACGCTTGGTCTGTTACAGCGCCATCGGCTGGTGGCCTGCGGCGGTAACCATGGCGCTGGCGGTTCAAGCCCAACAGCGTGGGCTGATCGACCGGTGGATGTCCCGCCTGATCGGGGGGTGGGAGCCGTGGCAGTCTCTGGCTTTGCTGGTCCTGATCGCGGGTCTGGCCATGCTCTGGTTTGAAACACTGGTCTGGCTCGGGGTGCGGAAGACACGATTCGCCAATGGGCAGTAAAGCCGGCTGAATGATTACTTGACGAACCAATGCCTAGCCGGATAAGATCAGTGGATACATTACTTTGAAGCGGCCCGGCTTATCGGGCCTAGCTGCTTCAAGTGACGGCAACCGCCGTCGTATGTTCTGTGTTATCGCCGCTTTGGCGGCGTGAAACCGGCGCGATCCGGGTTACGAGACCGCTTCAACAGCCCGAATCGACGACCGATCCCGAAGGGCCTGCACCGCAGGCTCCCGGCCGCTTGGTTTTTCAAGCGGGATAGATCAAAGATGCTCACACGTTTTGCCTCGCCAGTCCGAAATTTCCCAGCTTCTCCCCTACACCTTTGGGGTTCCCGATGTGTATGCGCCAGCCGTGCATATTCCTGCATTGCACCGGGAACACAACTGCGCCGATCCTCCTATCGTAAGCCGGCGACATGCATTGGGAAGCCGCTGGATTGACCGGACACGAACGTGCCTGAGCCGATCGGTCGACGATGACATGTTGAAGCCGCAACGCATCGAGCGTTGCTTCGGTGACAGATCGCGCCCCAACCGCTGGACGGTATCTCAGTTGAATACCGGCCGGTCATAAAGGGCGAAATCGTGACCACCATCTACCTGTTGTCTCAAGCATCTAGTGGCGGGATGTATTACCTGCTGGGCGGCATCCTTGTGGGTGCCGTGTTGACGTTTATTGTCGGCAAGGTTCTGGGCCTACAAGCCATCGCCCAGAGTCGTCGGCAGGCCCAGGACATCCTGGACAAAGCAAAAAACGAAGCGGAAACCCTCAAGAAACAAGCCGAACTGGACGGCCTGAACGAGCTAGCAAAACGACGCGAAGCCTTCGAAGCGGAAATCAACGAGCAGCGGAACGAGCTGAAAGAACACGAACGCCGACTGACCAAGCGTGAAGACAACCTTGATCGCAAGCTCGACACCCTGACAACCAAAGAAAAATACCTTGACGAACTGGATGCCCAGGTCAAGAAGCGTGAGGCGGCACTGGCGGGCAAGCAGGAGGAACTGGAGGCGTTGATCGAGCAGCGCCGTAACTTGCTTGAAACCGCCCGGCAGGAACAAAAACAGGCCTTGCTCCGCATCGCCAACATGTCGGAGGAAGAGGCCCGGCGGGAATCGCTCAAGGCGGTCGAACGGGAATGTCAGCATGAAGCCGGAGCGTTGATCCAAAAAATCACCGAGCAGGCCGAGGAGGAAGCCAAGGACACCGCGTTGAAGATCACCCTGCAGGCAATCCAGCGGTACGCCTCGGAACACACCGCCGATTCGACCGTCAGCGCCATCGCCATCCCCTCGGACGACATGAAGGGACGCGTGATCGGCCGGGAAGGCCGAAACATCCGGGCATTCGAGAAGGCGACCGGGGTGGACGTGATCGTGGACGACACGCCGGGCGTGATCGTGGTGTCCTGCTTCGACCCGGTCCGACGTGCGATCGCAGCCGAGACGATGCAGAAACTGATCGAGGACGGCCGGATCCACCCCACTCGGATCGAAGAAATCACCGAACAGACCACCAAGGAAATCAACCAGCGGATCATCAAGCATGGTAAGGACGCCTGCATCGAAGCCAACATCCAAGGCTTGCATCCCAAGCTGGTCGAAACCATGGGCCGACTGTACTACCGTACCAGCTACGGCCAGAATATCCTCCGCCACTCGATCGAGACGGCATACCTCTGCCAGGTGATCGCTGACGAGCTTGGTTTGGACGGCGAACTTGCTCGGCGTTGCGGCTTCCTGCACGACATCGGCAAGGCGCTGGATCACGAAGCTGAGGGCGGCCACCCGCAGATCGGGATGGAGTTCGCCAAGAAGTTCGGGGAAAAAGAGGCGGTCCTCAACGCCATCGGCGGACACCACAACGACATCCCCGCCACGACGCCCTACACCCCGATCGTCATGGCCGCCGACGCCATCTCCGGTGCCCGACCCGGAGCCCGTCGCGAGACATTGGAACGCTACGTTAAACGACTGGAGCAGTTGGAAGCCATCGCCAACGATATGCCCGGCGTCAAGGACGCCTACGCCATCCAGGCCGGCCGGGAGGTACGAGTCATCGTCGACCCGGAAAACGTGGACGACACCCAGTGCAACTACATCGCACGAGACATCGCCAAGCGGATCAGCGAGGAAATGACCTTCCCCGGCGAAATCCGTGTGACTGTCCTGCGTGAGATGCGGACCATCGAATACGCGAAATAACCCCAAGCCTCCCGGTATAATCCTGTCGGAGGTCTAATCATGCGATGCCCGGAATGTCACGCGCTGATGGAAGAAGGGCTGCTGCCGATCGCACATGGCTTGCACTGGTTAAGGGGCCGATCGGTCGGGACCAGCGCCGGCCTTGGGGAGGGGACGGGTGGTAGCGGCGTGATGGCTGAAGACGTCCCGGGCACCCACGCGGTGATGCGGCCTAACCGCATGGAAGCCTGGCGGTGCAAAAAGTGCAAGCTCATCCTCTTCCGCTACGGCCAATCCTGGGACGCCAACAAAAAAATCCAGAAGCAGATCGAAGGCGAGTCCGCCCAACAAACGGAAGAAGCCAGTGAAGCTTGAAAATGGATGAGACTGTTTTTCTTGACGAGCAGCCTCAACGATCCATCCCTGCCAATCAGCCCGATAGGGACAGATCATTGAAAAGCTGCTCTCGGATACGTTGAGTACGACGACGCAACGCTTCACGCCGCCATGCTATTCGGGCATCCACGCAGGCTTTGACGTGATGATCAAACGTGCCCGGTGACAGCAACAGCGTCAACGGGGTGGTCAAACCCTGCTGTCGGGCGACACGAAACAGCACCCACAGGTCAAGTAAGCTCAGTCCAGCCATGCGGGCCGCGGTCAGGTACACCCATAGGGGATGCGGGTTTTCGTGTCGGTGACGAAACAGGTGGACGATCGACAGCACACTGAGCAGCAGAAGTACCAAGCCAGCGGTGATGAACAACCAGTGTGGTGAGATGAGTTCTCGGCTGGAAAAGGTCTCGGCAATCTTCGACACGCGTTCCATGGCCGGATTCGGATCAGACGCTGAGTCGATTTGTGCTAGTAAGAGGCTGTACATGTTCAGCATGTCCACCGTGTTCTTATTCGCCGACTGTCCCCTTACCCGGCCTGAGGAGTGGCTGGAGCCGGCTCAGCCGGACCCGCTGCTTCGTCTAAAACCTCTGCCAACGACACCGGTCGAGTCATCTGTTCAATCACCTGTTGGATCACACGTCCGGCACGCTTCCTGACATCCGGGTCCGGCTCGGAGATCGACATCTCGGCCACATCCCGCGCAACCTGAGCGATGCCAAGCGTCTCGACAAGCCATAACGCGGATATGCGGTGTTCCGCTCGAGGGTCAGCCAGCATCCGTGATAGTGCGCACAGCGCCTCCTCGGTCCGCATCTGCATCAGACACTGGATGGCATTAGCACGAGCCCGGTTGGCTTCCTGTTCCCCGGCCATCTCCACAAGCCGATCCGTATATCGTGCAATATCCAGCTGCCCCAATGCTTCGACTGCGTTAGCTCGGACCCGTTCGTCCTCATGATCCAAGGCGGCCTCCAGAATGGGTGCCGCGCGTTGAGGATCAATGGTTCCCAACGCCTTGACCGCAGCCGAAACCACCTTCGAGTCACTATCGTGACACAGCCGAATGATCGCGTCTTCCAACAAGAGCCCCTGGTTCAACACGGTAATGATGGACAGGGCCCGCAGCTTGGCCGACGAATCCAGTGTCGCCAACCGGTCGTGCAGGGCATTATGAAAGTTCGGATCGATTTTGATCAAGGCCCGGCCGGCCGCAAGCCGCTGTCGATGATCGAGTCGAGGCCAACTCTCCCACAGACGGTTGAAAGCGATCGGAGCCAGGCGTTGACTGGCGATATGCCGAACCCGCTGATCAGACGCATTGATCAGATGGGCCAGAACCTTGGCGATATCCGGATAGCCGCAGCGAAGCAGATGGGAAACCGCGGTGCACACGATGCCCGATTCACGGTCGGCACAATAGCCGGCTATCGCGTGATGCACCGGTGCCTGCTTCGGTTCGTCCCGGGCAATCTCCAACAACCGACGCAAAGCTGTCAGCCGGGCGGAAGGATCGGGGGCCGCGGTAAACAGGCCGAGGTAACGAACGTAGGACGCCTTTTCTATTGACAGGCAGTCTGCCCAATGAACCAGGCCGACCAACACACCAGGCTGCTTGGGTTCATATGGTTGAACGACATCCTTGGGCGGGACATACCGTTCCGGATTCTTGATGCGTCTGGCTGCAAGCCGGTAGCGTTTTAGTTTCAGCAGGTGCCAGTTCGCCAAAGCCTGCGGCAGCCTGCCGGTTTCCAACGCCAGGCCTATCCCGTCCACCGCATACTGGTGTAATGCCTGAACCCCCAACGCAGGTATCAACGACCGAAGCACTTCGGGTGTATCTGACCGGGTTAACTGGATGCGGACAGGATGAATCCATTGCTCCCCCATCTCAGCCAGCTCAGCCAAGAGCCGGGAGACGGCGTGCAAAGGCAGGCAGAAGATTGCCAACAACGCGTCCTGCCGGTGGTGCTGAGGATAGAACCGGACCGCCTGGCGGACCGCCTCGACACTTTGTTGGCACCGCACCGGATCGAGCAGCGTCAGCCGATCGGTCTGCACCCCTTCTGGCGGAACCGTGGTAAGGCGGGCCAGTTCAAGCAGGCAGCGGGCGGCCTCATCCTTCAACGACTCCTGCCCGTGACGGAGCAGGTCAACGATGAGGTCGGACAGCCGGGGATCGGCTTTCTGCCGGATGATGTTCAGGGCATTGGCTGGGCCTGTCCCTTCCGATTTCAGGACCGCCAAGCGTAGAGATCGGGCCAGCCTATCGGTATGCTCAAGCACCGCCTGCTGAATCGCTGGGGGCAGGCGATGATACTGTTCGATCAGAGATACGCCCGTCGCCCCCCTACCACGCCTCAAAAGCATCAAAGCAAGTGGGCCGAGTGTCTGCTCGTCGGCTGTCGGCATTGCCTGAGCAATGGCGTGATCGATCCCTGGGCCTGACAGGGACTGGAGGTAGTCGTAAATCTGTTTGAGTTTGGCCATAAGCGGAAAAACCACAGAACGACACCGTGCCGGGGTGCGTAAAGCACACCAAGGGAATTATCGGTCCAACTGCTTTAATTGCTGTAAACCCTGTCAGGGGCATAAAAAAGTGGGCGAAAAGGTCAAAAAAAGTCTTTTCTTAGGCCCTCACAGGGACTATAATCCCGCCCACACCCCCGCCGTTAGTGATTAGTTCCCTAACAATCAAAATCGTTGTTTAACCCATGAGGAAGTCAGGGGTAGGTGATGAGCGTTAGTCATAAAACAACCAACTCGCAGTCGTTCCGCCTGATGGTCTATAACAGACCATTGCATCCGGAGTTATTTGACCTCCAGGCTCGCCGGATCGATCGCCACGGCGACTACGAGGCTGAGAACTGGGTCACCCCCGCCGGCCACGTGGTCCGGTTTACCTATGGCGGGCAGGTCTGCACGGAAACCGTTCTCGAAAACGCCGACCATCTCCCGGAACTGGGATTGGTCTACGTCCTGCCCTGTCTCGGCGAGAAGGAATACGAGTACGAGCCGCAGGATGAAGACAAGATCGGGTACGTCACCACTATCCAGACCGAAACGCTGACGAACAACCTGTACAACGCCACGCTTCGGGAGATGCAGGACTT
>CAZJCN010000054.1:0-13338 GCA_964544195.1 uncultured Phycisphaeraceae bacterium
ACCAGTTCTACTGCGATCGTGTCCGGTCACCCTTCAATGGGGCCCCGTCTTTGATGACGGGGAAAGGTCGGGGCAGCAGGCTTATTTGGATTGCTGGATCGAGCCTTCAATGGGGCCCCGTCTTTGATGACGGGGAAAGCGGAATTGCACGGTGCTATTCAGGCGTACGAGCAGCACCTTCAATGGGGCCCCGTCTTTGATGACGGGGAAAGTGCGAACTCATCACGCCGGCCGGCCCGCGCATGACATACTTCAATGGGGCCCCGTCTTTGATGACGGGGAAAGCGAGTGCAGCTCACTTACATCGCTGAGAGTACCCCGGACTTCAATGGGGCCCCGTCTTTGATGACGGGGAAAGGCCGTGCCTTGTAACTATGTTCAGCACGGGGGGTTGTGATGGCAAAAACGAACGGTAGCTGATACGGGGTGTCATGGCGGTTGCATTTTCCGAAAAATAGGCATGTAAATATTGACATGTCAAAGAGTACGAGCGTCGGCCGGGCTTCGGAGACCATCGGGCCGCTCGATAAACATTATACCACTGTGATGCGTGTAAGCGGCTGGTAAGGCTTCCCGAGAACTTCAAGTCCATAGTCGATCGGCTCGCTGGCCGGTCCGAGGTCGAGAATGAGTACCTGGTCCTGTTGGCTGTTGATGATCTCGGTGATGCGGGCGCGCAACATGGCGTGTTCCGAGGGGGACAAGTCACAGAAGAACACCGAATACTGGGCGTGATCGCCCTCGCCCTCGAGGTATTCAAACAATCGGCTTCGGCGTTTGTCATCACTGACATCATAGGTTACCAAGTAATGGCGTCTAGCCATGACGAAGTCTCATCGCGTGGTAATACTCTGATAATTTGGCACGTCGTGACGTAAATAGCGAGCAAGCAGGCGGGCGTGGAGGCGGATTGCTGTTCGCCATGAGCAACGGTAATCAAACACGGGATGGGTGACGAGTTGGTCGAGGCGTGCTTCGAATGCCTGAATAATCGCCTTGCGGCCTGCGGGCTGGAGGATGCAGGCGGCATTGCTTTGTTTGAAACTTCGGGCGGTGATCATGCCGGTGTTCAGGGCGGTGATCACAGCGGAATCGGCAATGAGTGGGCGGAGGGGTTCCATGATATCCAGCGACAAAGCGGGCCGACCGTGGCGCGGCTGGTGGTACAGGCCCCAGTGCGGCTCAAGGCCTTCTCCGAGCAATGCAACCGTGCATTCTTTGACCAGCATGGCATAGGCGAATGAAAGCAAGGCATTGATGGGATCACGAGGCGGGCGGCGATTGCGTTCGTTGAAGTTCCAATCCGTCGAAATATCGCGTGGCTTTAGCAGCGTGTTGAAGCTCTGGAAATACAACCGTGCCAGGGATCCTTCGATACCGAGAAGCGATGCGAGTGATTCGGCTTTGCTTGCACGATCGGTCAGGTCGGACATGTCACGGAGGGTAGCGTCGGTCGGTCGGCCGTTTCGTCGCAGCAACGTGCGTTGGTTGATCGCTTTATCGACGATGATTTGACGAGCGAACGCCAGGCACGTAGCCGGGTCTTGAGCGGCTAGGAACTGGGCGGCACGGGCGAAGGCGTTTTTCAGTCCGAGGCCTGATGACCAGCCGTAGAACCAGTTCCCGGTGGACAGATATATCACGGGCACGTCGGCCTCGCAGAGCAGGTGGAGAGTCTGCGTGCTGACTTGAACGTTGCCGCAAAGCACGAGCTGTGAGACGTCCTTGAGCCGTGCGGTTGCAAGTTGCTTGCCGCTCTTGCGGATAACCAGCGAATTACCCTTTTTACCGACGTAAGCCCCCTGCTCCTGAACATAAAGTGGAGTAGCATTTTCGCGAGCGGGATAGAGTCGGCGGACAGCGCGATTGTGGGGGGCGGGGTCATTCGGTACGTGCTGCAGAGCCAGTGTTTCATCAGGCAGGCAAATGCCGCACAGCGAGCAGCCATGGCACTTGGGGCTGTCGTCGAGCGGCGGTGGCATACGGCGTGAAGTCGCCGCGTGGCGGGCCTGAACGATCAGCTGACGAGTGTACCTTTCGAGTTCATCGGTGAACGGTACATCAACGCGTGTGCGTGATCCGGCGTAGTAAAGCACACCATGATCACAACGATAGCCGTGCTCGCGCAGCAGTAGCCCCTGTGCCATCAATTGAACACGCTCGGGTTCATAGGAGCGTTCGGGGGTATTGGGCACGCGGCCCCGCTTGGTTTCGACAGGGACGGCCTCGTTGTCAGCGGTGGCGACGAGATCAAGTTTAGCGGTCAGACCAAGTGTCTCGGAACCGAGAGGCACCGACCGCGTGATTTCCGGCGGTTCATCGCCTGCATCAGATGGTAGGGAGGGTTCTTGGGGATCGGCTTGGTGATGGGGGGCCTGGTCATCGGCGTCGGGCAGGACGTGGTCGAGTTGATCGACCCGCCGATGGGTGTGCCGGCCTTCGATGGTGTAAACGTTATCCGCCCATCGCCCCTCGACGTGCATGAGGTGGAACAGCCGCGGGCAATAAGCATACTCATTGAGCATGCGGACGGGAAGGAGGTCGGCCAATGGGTTTTCAGATATGACGCTCATCATTCCGGCTTTACGGCGAACAGACCGAGTCCGAAATGGCAGCCATAACCGAGGCTGATCGGTCCGTTTACGGGCTCAGGAAAAACCAATTCAATCACATATCCGACGTCACGAGGTGGTGCAGGCGGTTCATTTCCTCGTGATCGGCATCGTACGTAGTGCCGTAATGGACGGGTATCATTGCGATTCCATGGCAGCCGACGAACCGTAGGGATCGACATCCCCCTTGATCTCAGCTCCATAGCAATCTGGGAGGTGAGGTCGTTTTTTTTCCCCGGCGGTTTCTCGAATCTCGACGGCACGAAGGGCGTGACACTCTGCCATCGCTTTGCACCCGATTCAGGGCCAAGCACAGCGCAAATTGCTTGATTCAATGGGGAGGGCAATCGACGCAGGGCATCAAGGTTTCCCTGGCCGGCCAACGCCAACTGGATATCACCGACGCCTCCTTTGGTCCAGGTGCGTTTCAGACCACGAACCGCGGCTTGAGCTTCCTGACTCAGCCCCATCGGGGCGTGGACGAGGATGTGATCAAGGTGCTGGTCACCATCGAGGTCGAGCGGCAGAATATGTGCATGGCGATGCCCATCACGCAGGGGGTTGCCGTGTTCATCTTTGCCTGTGAGTTCGGGGCAATTGGCTTTTCGACCATTGCCCACTCGGCTGACCAGAGCCTGATGCAGCATCTCGGCCTGAGGCAAAGTGCGCGAGACGTGCGGCAGTGCTGACTTGTTGCCGCTGGGGGTGGTCAGCGCCAGGAGCATCGTGGTCACGGGATTTACCTTCGGCCGGGGTGAACGCATCGGCGGTCTGACCTGCAACGTATCGGCCTTGCGCCAGTAGATTACCCGGCGGGAACCCGGCGGCTGGCTCCACTTGTGGTGCTTCCACCACGCGGTGTCTCGTTGGAGGCAATCGAGCAGGTCGGCGGGATACGGGGCGACGGCTTTGTCGCGTTCTTTCAGTAGTTTTTTTCCTGGCTTTTTCTTTCCTTGGGGTAGGGGAAAGTCAGCCAGTGCCTTTTTAACCGCCTGTGATCGCCACACGGCATAGTCGGCGGGCGTCTCGGCGGCAACCAGCGATACCTGTTCCCAGCCGGGCCCGGGGTGATCTCCGACGACATGCGGATACGCGTTGAAAGAAAGTGTACCCACCTCGGCTTCGTCCAACGGCTCGGCTTCAACCCAGCTTTCGCTTCGCCCCAAGTAGCTCAGATTCCTGACCAGTTGATCGAACAGGTGGCGGGCCCCGTCGTCCAGCTTACAATCCCAATGGATGACCATTTCGCCATCACCTACATCGGCCCAGGTATCGAAAACAAGCGTCGTCTTCTCTTTTCCTTTTTCGAGTTTACCCAACGGCATATAGTGTCGGCTGTGCGCCCCGCTGGCAGGCGGTAGCTGATACTTCGGCAGCGTCTGAGCCAGGGACTCGATCAGGTGCCGACCGGTGTCGGGCACCGTACCGTTCCAACCAAGCTTGGCGTATCCCGTCGCAATCAGTGCCCGCAACAAACGCCACGGACACGGCGGCCACTCGATCAGGCCCTCGTTGACATGATGGCCCCAGGGCGTGGCATGGTACCGACCGCCCGGAAATCGAACGCGCATGGTCGGCATGATCAATCCCCTGCTTCGGATTCATCTGATTCGTTGTCGATAGCGGAGTCGCCTTTATCGCCGCCCTTGCCCTTTTTCAGCTTGTCATCGAAGGTAACGGTGGTATGTTTCATCTCTGACTTGCATTTTCTGATTGCATCGGAGACGGCCGCTTCAAGAGCTTCCAGCGTGGGCAGGGCGAAACCGGCGGGTCGTGTCGCCGTGATGCATTCGCGATCAATTGGTTCCAGGTCGCATGCGGTGCGTAGCCGCATATCGCCATCCAGCAGTTTGCGGACCTTGTAAAGCGACAGCACGATCAGCAGCCGTTCAACGTCTTCGCCGAGGCCATAGCCGCGGATCTGCGCCAGGTCAAGATTGATGTGGCATTCGATAGACTCAGCGGTAAACTCGTCGCGGGCGAAGGGAACATTGCCGAAGCCTTTACCGGTATCACCCGATGGATTGACGTGGTCGTTCTTGACGCCGCCGGAAGCCGCGACCTCGGCTTTCGTCGCTTCGATGAAGGCGGAAAGCGCCCGGGCCACGCGAAGCCGACCACCAGCCAGATCCTTTTTTGCCAGGAACACACCGTGTATCAAGCTGCCAACGTCGTACTTCAATAGTGTTTTAGCGAGCTTCGCCCGGTCAATAGGCCCCTCCTCCAGTCCGCCCAAGTCTTTTTTGATCGACTCGATAAAGGCCTTATCCTTACCCTCAAGCAAATAAGGGCTATTCAGTCGATGGGCTTCGAGCATGGAATCGGTGAGGAACGTTTTCTCCTTGCCGCGCACCACCGTGACGTGGCTGATGCCATCGAGTATATCAACGGGCTTGTTCTTGGCATCGTCCCAACAGGTGGCCTCCAAACGGTTGGCCATGCTCTGGGCGCTTTCGACAAGCAGCTTCTGCCCGTTGCCGGTCTGGTAGGTTGCAGCTCCGAGATTGGGAAAACCCGTGGGCTGAAACCGGTCGCCCTGTAACGGCTTGAGCCGAACGGTGAACAACAGTCTGCTCTGATTGTCTAACGGTGTCAGGTCGATCGTGTCGGTCATGATGATCTCCGGGAATAGGATGGATCGAGGAGTTCCGCGGCACGGCGGGCGTCCTGATTACTGATGGGAAACGCCATCGCCACAGCCCACAATCGGGCGGTCGGTGTATCGGCGAACGCAGTCTGTAATGGGGGGCGCAGCCCCACGCTGCGAAGACGGCGCAGGGCGATCGCCACAGCGCCCGCCCCGTCACCGGCGCTCAGGCGGCGGATCATTGCCGGCTCGGCGCGGATATCGTGGTTCTGATCCAACGCCCAAGGCAGTGCCGCAAGACGCAGCGCCAGCCAGGCTTCGTCAGGTTGGGGGCCCTGACTCGCCGGCCTTTGTGGCAAGTCTTCTTTGGTCAGACGCGGCCAGTCCACCGCCATGAAAGCCCTTGCTAGTTCACTGATGCGCATCAAGTCCAAGTGCCCGGCAAGCAGGTCCGCCAGATCTGCCAGCAACACCGAGCAACCCGGCGCGGCCATGATCGGCAACCGGCGATGCTCGTGATTGTTCATCGTCGACTCGATGAACCGACGCTCGACCAGCGCGATCATGTCCGCCATAGGGTCGCGGCCGGACATGACAACACGGCAGTCTCGGACGAGTCGGTTATCGCTGACCTGGAACCGGCTAGCTCCTTTCTCCAACGGCAACCAGTGGTGGCGTACGGGATCAATCGGATACTCACGATTGTCCCTCTTAACATACCGCTCCGCCGCGCTGCCCAACGCAACGGCTAGCCGCACTTCGGCGCTACCGTCGTCAGCAACCTTGATCCACCGCGGATTCAAGCGTGGAATCGGGCCGGCGGCAACGGCTGTGCCTGAGGCCTGGATCGCCTCGATAGCCACCATAGCCCGCAACAACGACTGCCAGCGCTCAGGGGTCTCGTCATGCGTCAGGACGCCGAACACCGCATCGGCCAGTCGGCGCTCGGCGTGGACAAGGCGAGCGGGCGCATGCTCTTTTCTTGCCATCTGATGCAGACGGTCCAACCATGGGGCGATGTCGTCAATCAGCCGTGCGTGAGGGCGCGGCTGGACGACAATGCGGCCAAGTGGCACGGCCAGATTGGATTGACCATTTCGCTCCAGGTAGCCATAACGTGTGAAAGTATCCACTCCCCTCGCAACACCAAGGCGTGCTACGGCTCGCGCTGCATCCAATGGCCGATGGGCGACATGCCGTCCCACATCAAGCCGCCCTTCGCCGAGCATCGCTGACACATCACCCAGCGTGCTCGGCCGGGACCACAGAGGCATCCACTGTTCGCCCCGTTGGTCTTTCTCATCACCCGGCGAGAGAAACCCGGCGGCATGAGCATGCATGGCAAATGGAGCACTGGCACGTGAAAGATTGTGCGGGTCAAGCCGGCGCGTTACACGGGCACTGAAGAGAACCGTTCCTTCCAACATCAGGATAAAGTCCCATGGATTAACTAATGAATCTCCGTCGGCTGCCGTAGTGCTATTTGCACCGCCAGCACTACCTGGCAAATACTGACCAATTGCGTTGTCAACCAGTGCGTTGGACGGTTCCGACCACAGGGATTGTTTTAATAGCAATGGCGTTTGAACAAGAGGCCTGCCGTCGGGGACATCGAGGTCAAAAAGATCATTGAGCCGTTGCATGGCGTTGTTGGTGTAGTCGAGTCGGCCATCATTGCCGCCAGTGCCCAGAAGCGATGGATATGATGGACTCGCTTCGTCTTTGAGTACTATCGCCGCATGAAGCCAGTCGCAGAGTTCATCTCGCCACTCCTTGAAACAACTGCCAATTATGGCTGTCTTTTGATTCTTGTCGGGCTTGGCATCCAATGACCTGCTCAACAACCTGCCTGCTTCAATGCCTTCCCGATAGGTCTTAAAACGGTCGGCTGGACTCTCGCTGATCGCCTTGATACCAGACTGTTTATCCTTTTTATAAAAGCCACTCCCGCCATTCCACGGAGACACGAACGGCGTCGGTCTGTACTTTTCAAGAAAGAACTCTTCCAGCGCGTCACGATCCAGTTTGGTCAGCAGGCAGAAGTGTTCATCCTGCCACCAGCCGCGGGCTTGGGGGTCGGCCTGTTGAGCGACGAGGCGGAGGATGCCCAGGGCCTTGAGGTAGTGGGCCAGTGGAGCCGGGGCGCAACCCTTCAGATGATGAACGTGTATCGTCATACCAGCACCTCCGGTTGCAGGGCCGGGTCGGATGTGTTCAAGCGAGAGGCGCGGACATCTGCGGCGCGGAGTAGTGCTTCGAGATACGCCAGCGCAGTCGGGCCGAAACGGTCGAGCAGTTCCAGGGTGCGTTCTCGCCAACTTGCGCCGGTTCGTGGCGACAGGCCAAGCTTGGCCGGTTCGAGCGTCAGCGTCATATCAGGCAGTGTTGGACCGTTCTCAGTGAGACAGATGGGCGGGATTGTGTCACCCTCACGGACACCGCGAATAGGCAAACCACGCCCGTCGCGGTCTTCGTAGTCCTGATCCTTGGGGCTGGCATGAAGTCCGACACGCACCTTGCCATGATGGGCGGCGACGAGATAGGCCAGCAGATTGAATTCCTTCGCCGTCAAGTCGAGTACAGCTCGTTCAAGATCGGTCAGCTCACCTGGTTGGCTTGTCGGCTCCATGCTCCATGACGTACCGATCGATTCAAACACCTCCGACCAGGGCCCGAGCAGTGCGGGATGGTCCGGCTGATAGCGCTCCAACACTGCGAACAGGGCCAAGGCGCTGGCCAGTTCATGCCGGAACCCCGGACGGCTGTCGCGATCATCGGCTGTGCGATAGGTGCCCGGCGGTTTCAGCCAAGCGGGTGGCGGTGCTTTGGCAAGGTCCTGACGGTGCGGCCGGTCGTTGTGTCGGATCGCACCTTGAAAAGCCGGGTGGGCTTTGCCCACATCGTGCCAGATTGCAGCGAGTTCCATTAATTTTATGAGTTTGTCCGGCAGTCCTACGATTGATGCTATGTCTTTAATTTCCGTCGCGACTTCGCGACCGTGATATGCGATCGTCTTCCACCCATATACAGCGCTCAATGCATCAATGTCGTGCGCCGTGTCGGCGAGGACTTCCGCTGCAACATCTTCTGCTATAACCGATGTTATGCCGAAAACCGGTTCCACCTTCTCCCTTGAATCAGGCGTAAAACCTTGCTTTATCGAATACCCGCCACACTCGGCCGCAACGCAGACGATTCGTCCCGGGAGTAATGCTTCTCTCGTGACATCTATCCATTTCCCGTCGAGCCAGTCCCAGACCCAGGCCCGCATACCGTTGCGGGTCTTTGAGCTCTTTTCTCCACACAGCCATTTTTGGGCGTCATGATATGGCACGGGACAAAGTTCATCGCGGTGCGGCTGTTCCATCACGTCCGGTGAGCGACCATTAGCTAGATCGCGCCAGAACACATGAAGGTCTCGCTCATCGCCCGATCGGATAAACCGACTGATATCCAAGTCCGCCCCGGTCAGGTCCGGTGTAGTGTCGAAAAGCTCATCAAACTCCTTGCGAAGCAGCAGGTGAGGCGGATCATACGGATACAGATTTTGACGACTTTCCTCATCAAGCGACTGCTCGTATTCCTCCAGAGATGCGATGCCCACGCCTTTGTCGGTGAGGCCCTGCAGCGCATTCCAAGCGCTGTCGAGTTCATCAGTCGTGTACGGCAATGCCAGCTTATCTCGTTGTTTTTCGTTTTTCCCCTCCGCGGGACGCCGGTCCACGACAACCACTCTGCCGCATCCCCCATACCGGGCACAACGACCAAACCGTTGCACAAGGCTCGGCCAAGGCGCAAGCTCTGTAATCAGGCAACCAGCGGAAATATCGACACCGGCTTCGATGACCTGTGTCGCCACGATGATCCGGTTCGTTTTCTGATCCTCACATGCGACCCGATTCAGGAACCTCTCCCGCCACTTCTGGCGCTCATGTGGACGAAAGCGGCTGTGAACCAACTCAACTTCGATATCTTTCTTGTCAACGGCCTTCTTCAGCGCGGTGTACGTCTCGCATGCGCGTTGGACAGTATTACAGACGACCAGAGTAATCCGGCTCTGATTTCCAACAGCTATTTTGGTGTGCTCGTTAAGAATCTGCTGTGCAAAGGATTCTGTATCGCCGATTTTCGTAATCTCAAGCGACTTGTTGATCGCCCACAGACCTCTGCTGCGATCTTCGGGTGCGACCATGACCGGTTCTTGCGTCCATTCTTCGAACCGATCGGCGGTATCCACGGTCTTGAGCCACTCGGGTTGTAGCGTTGCGCTCATCCACCACGTGTAACACGGGCGCAAACCCATGGCTTGGTCCTGATCGCGGTAAGCTTGGAGTTGTGCTGAAGTTGCCAGCCCGACATCCATGAGCTGTATCTCATCCATGACCCACAGCGCATCGTGGTGCAACAGGCCATATTCCACGGGCCAGCGAGCCCGGCCGCTGGCGTATCCTCGGTTCAGTGCCCGTGAAAGGAGCATGTCCTGAGTGCCGACCAGCACAGCGGGTTGCTCAGGCTTCAAGAACCAGTCGCCTGAATCAACACCACCCATCACCGGATGAACACCCGGCCGAATATTCTCTGGCAATCTATCCGCCAATGCTTGTACAACGGCCACCGTCTGTTCGACAAGAACACGCATCGGCAGGCACCAGACGAGCCGGGTCGGCCAAGACATATCGCCATTGCCACGAATGAGGCGGTGCCATATCCAAGCCACCATGATGCCTTCAGTTTTACCAAGTCCTGTAGGGATCTTGATGATTCGGTTGCGACAGCTAGTTTCCTGAGCCAAGGCATCTTGCCATGGATGCGGCCCATCGTGCTCTGTTAGCTCACAAAAGATCTGTTTGAAATCCGACATGAAATCCCCGTGATGAGCGTGCATATTTTAACACTCGATTATATTGAACTGATATTACCAATGGGTGTCAATCACTGGTTGTGACTGGTGGTGACGACTGTATGTCAGCGGAGACGATTCGGGTGTGGCATGGTTCCTTCCCGGCTAACGATTGATCCGATGACACGGAAACGCATCGGCCCCATAGGCACAGTTTGTTGTGAACGTGTCGAATTGCGGCGGCGCTATCGGCCGGGCTGGGGGTGGTCGGGTTCGGGGGTTCAAAAGGTCCAGAAGCCACACAGCGTGACCTTATGGACCTTTTGAACCTATGGACCGGGGGACGAGTATCGATGCCACACGCGGGCTGGTCTGTGCCGTCACGAAAAACCGGACACGCAAAACAAACTCTGTCTATGCCGGTGACTGTTCCCGCTGGCGTCATCAGAAATCGAGCCCGGGAAGGAACCATGGCGGGTCGCACGATCGGTAATTGCGTGGTCAGATCGGTGCGATCGATTTGCCGATGGTGGTGGCGATCTTCTTGGTGCAGGACGCCTGGTCGGCGAAGTGGGGCCAGCGGGTGATGGCGGCGTTGACCTGGTCGATGATGGGACTGGTCTCGCGGGGCTTGAGGCTGAACTGGGCGGCGAGTTTCAGGCAGTGGTCGCGTGTGGGTTGTCGGCCTTCGCCGAGGATGGTGGTGGTGTGTTCGCCTCCCGGGCCGGGCGAGTAGGTCAGGTCGTAGGCGGGGGACAGCGCCCATTCACCGGTCTGGTCGTCGAGGGTGAAGGCGAAGTTTTTCGCGTGGTCGTCGCGATTGTGGGCGGCGATGTTGAACAGCATCAGTCGAAACAGGCGCAGCAGGTCGGCGTGGTTGCGCGTCAGTGCCTGCGTGACCTTGAACAGATCGGCGTAGTCGGTTGAGGGGATGCGGAAGTTGACGTGGATCAGGTTGGCGAATGTATGCATGTGGATGCGGCGGTTGCCTTCCGCTCTGTCGAAACGCTGGACACCGAAGTAACGCCGAACGCTTCGGCCGTGCTTGACCTCGAACAGGCGGGTGGGTGGCATGTCGATTCCGGCGGCGTGGGCCATCAGGGCGTAGGCGTATTCGACGGGGCCGGCATCGCGGGCATCTTCCCTGGCGGCAAACTTCACGATCCAGTGCTGATACCCGGCAGGCAGATCGTCTTCACCGGAGATGATGCGGTCGCCTTGGATGCCGACGAGCACCTTGGGCCGGGCACCGCCGGGTGATCCGCCGGCCCGCATCAGTTCGGGCAGCACCTCGGCGGCGTCACCCTCGAGCACTTCCTCGGCGTTGTGGCCGAGGTCGTACAGGTCGATCAACTGATCGTCACGCTCGGGTTGTTCGCGGGATGGCGGGTGGTAGGTCAGCGCTCCCATCGTGCGGGTGCCGAGGTAGGCCAGCCGATCGAGAGGGGAGAGCGTCGCGGGGTCGATGCCTTGGCGGCGGAAGTGCCGGTCCATCAGGAGTAGACCCCAGCCATCGGGAAGCGAATCGTCGAACACCCCGGGCAGTGGGCCAAACGCGTGATCGGTGTGCTCGATCAGGCCGGGCTGGGCGGGCAGCTTGAACGGGGACAGCTCGATGCCGGTGTCGAGGAAGGCGTCGTCGTACTCGAAATAGATGCGGCGATCCTGCTCGGCGAGTCTGCCGACCGTCAGTGTGTCACCCGGGGTGCGCTGCAGTTTGACTGCGAGTTGTCTCATTGCTGGCTTTCCCCGGACGGGTCTGCCTCGAAGAAATCCTGGTTCCGTTGTGCCTCTCGGATGCTCTATCGAGTCGCGTCATCGATTGTGACGACCACTGGCTCGACGCCAAAGTGTTTAGCGGCAGCTCCCCGCCATCCGGAATTCGTCAGTACACGTGCGGCTTCACTGCAGGCGAAGAGCATGAATGCTTTGACGTTCTTCCCCTTGCCTTCGAGAAACGATGCTGCGTAGGAAAGCTTGAGCACGTCGCCTGCAACTTTGTGCGGCTGGCTCCCTTTTGCGGCTCTCTGATGCGCCCAAGCTTCCGCAATAACGATCGTGCCGTCGCCAAGAACAGCCACAGCGTCGAGTTTGATCCCTAGTTCAGCCAGACCCTCCACGTCGGTTGACTGGTTCCAGGCAACCTCGCGTTGTTGGCCGAAGGCTGACAGCATCCTCGCTTCCACGGACTGCTGCACATCAGATCTGCTCTTTGCACTCTTAGCCATCTCAGATTGCTCCGCGCTTACGTTTCAGTGTCGATTGCGCATCTCGTGCCGCTAGTTCATCGAGCGATGATGCGGGTGGTGGCATGAGCAGGTCGGCGAACTCATCGAGCCGCCCGAGCGCGTGGCAGAGCTTCAGCAGGTTCTCCAGCGACGTGCGGCCGGTCCGTTCGTATCGCCGAATGGTCGGCAGCGACACGCCCGATCGCTCAGCCAGCGTCTCCTGCTTCCACTCGCGCCGCAGGCGCTCGGCCCGAACGCGCTCGGCCAGCAGACCGGCGATCTCGTCGGGATTGTGCAGTTGGATTGGGGCCTTGGCCATACCATCTCCATCGGCATATTGGAGATCATATTTTATCACTAACGGGCATATATGGTCAACTGTCAATCAAAAATGAGCGATAAAATGCCCCGCTCGGCGCGGGGCCTAAAGCGTCCCGGCGGACGCCTCATGCAAGGATTCGTACCAGCCCCCGGAAGGGGTGGCGTAAGGTACGATGTGATCGTGACATAGAACTGTGTCCGTCTGGCCTTCCAAGCTGAATGTTGAGGGTTCGAGTCCCTTCGCCCGCTTTTTCGCCTGACGATGAACGCCTTGCGTTGCCACCCGGCGACACAAGGCGTCTGTGTTTCGCCCACGTCGCGAGTTACGCGCCAGCCGTAACACCCGGCCAACACCCGCCCCTCGCCGACACGTGCCAACGTGTGCCACCAGTGGCCTATCGTCCGTGCAAGGTAGGAGATAGTCCTATCCTGCCAGCCATGCGGCAGCCGTCTTCACCCGTTGCACCATCGTGGATGCCCACTTCTCACTGCGTCGACACGCGTCGGGATGGGGCAGGTGCAGAACAGGCCAATCATCAAGGGCGGGCACCGGCCCGATGTCCCGTGTATTTCGAAGTGATCGTCTTAAATCAATAATCGGTTGGGATTCGGCAATTCGGGCATTCGTAATGTCAGAATTAAGCTTTGTTATTGGATGGTATGGTTGTGGATAGCGCCGTACTTTTGTTTATAACCATGCCAGCGTCAAAATAGCTGTTGTGATTAAAACTTAGTCGTGCTTTTGCATGC
>CAZJCN010000055.1:0-13194 GCA_964544195.1 uncultured Phycisphaeraceae bacterium
AATCAGCTGACCTATGGGTGCCCGCGGGAGATTCCATGACACCACACATGCCCGAACCGATCGAACACGCCTTACGGCCCTTATTTGACGCTCTCCCTATAGACCAGTCGATGGATCACCTTGTCGTCAATGGGTACCGACCCAAGAAGGGGGTGGAACTTGTTCGGCAGGCACTGGAAAACCCTGCCTTGAGAAACAAACCAACACTCGAAGCGGGATTATGGCTGTACGTGGATGAACTGGACCTGAGCCACCGAGTGAGCCAAAAACTGGCTCGGCCGTCCGGATCATTCTGGCATGCGATCATGCACCGTCGAGAAGGGGACTTCAGCAACAGCCATTACTGGTATCGCAAGGCGGGACAACACCCGGTGATCAGCAGGATCGCCTCGGGAGGGGGTGGGGCGGCAGCGGGAACCGCAATCGGTGGATATGAACCGCATGATTTTGTGGACCGGGTGGAACGAGCCTACGCGGGCCGAAGTGATTCACCCGAACTCGTTGCACTGCAAAGGCTTGAGTGGATCGCACTGTTTGAATACTGCGCAGAACATCACTAACCGAATTACCTTCATCAACAGACCCCGATTCAACTCTAGCCCACGCCGATTCGAGTCGACGTGGGCTGGTTGCATGTTCCTCTTCGGCCCCCGGTCAGGCTCGGTCAATCACGGTAAAAGATGTGTAAGCCCAACCGGCAATAGTGGGGCACCCATACTCGCTTGTAATACCCCGCTCGAATCACCACCGTGTACGGGTAACCACAGCGATCGTATCGCGTCACCACCAAAGGCTTAACCCACTTCCATGTCCAGTAGCCCCCACTGCAGCATGAAGAACGGTGGTGCCCATACACCCGACTGTGAGTCGGATACCGGCTGCCAATGCGGAAGCTGATCCCGAATCGAGACCGGTCATGATGGCTGTGGTCGTGATGATAGGTATGAGATGAGCGGTGAGAACTATATACGTGTCGGCTGGCATGGTGAAGTGCCTTGGCACGGTCATCGAGCCGTCGGTCTCGTTCTCGCAACTGTTGCTTCTGTCGATCGATTTTGTCTTCAAATCGGTGCTTGGCCTCGCGCAGTTCCTGGCGTTGCTCGGTCCGCCTGTGTTCCAAACGGGTTTCCTGTTTCCTTGTCCTGGCTTGCCGTTCCGCCAACTTTTTCCGCTGGGCATTCACCCCCCAATGCGCACCACGCTGATCGTTTTGGTGCCGATCGCTGCGACGCACAGAATCCGCTGGCCCGCGCTCTCGATGCACAATACGTGCCGAACGGTGAGCACCCGCCTCACGCCTGGCGGACGCGCGGGAAGAAGAGCGGGCGCGGTCCTGTCGATCCACTTGCTTTGTCTTCTGACGGTCCGATGTGTGTTCACGGTGTTTTGGCTTGGCCTCAGCGGTCAGTGTCAGGATGCTGACAGCAAGAACCGCTGAAACAAGTCCAAGCTGTCGGACGAGGGCATTTCGGATCATGGCATGCCTCCTTGGGATTGGCGGGGACGAGTCGACCGGCCTCCCTCTCCAAGCACGATCGTTCGCCCCCACGGGTTTAACCTGTCCACTGACAAGCCCCGAAGCGCCCATTCAAGCCTGATCGCAGTTGGTAATTATTTATTAGTGTTGTAATGAAAGGCCCTTGCGTTCGAAGTGCTGGCCACGGACCCGAACCTGTCTCATTTGACAGATCCACAGAATCACAGAAAAAACCTTCTTTGAATCTAAGCCGCGGTTTTATAATCAATTAAACCAATTGGCCCGGAACCTGCCACGTCAACGGGCGTCTAAAAACAGGCCGGTTTCCTCTTGAACATGGGCGAAGACCGCTCGAAACCCGTTGGAAGGAGTTCTGTCATGCGACGTAAAGCCTTCACTCGTTACCTCGCAGTGCTTGCCGCTATCGCACTGACTGTGTGGCTGGTTGACCCGACATGGGCGGAGTCCGGCTGCCATAAGGTCAAAGGCAAAGGCGGAAATGACACCAAGACCGTTCAGCCTGTGATCGGCTAAGGCTCAAGCGAGCGCGCGATGCGACCCCCGACCCGAACCATGCCGGTCGACGATACGCCTGTCGATGTGCCACAGACACGCGACAGGCCGGTAACGGTTTATGTCGACTTCGGCTCGTTGGAATCCGCGACGGCCATTCCCTTGCACCCTTTATATCAGCCCGGTTCATCCACACCATGGCAGCGACCAACACATATCACCACGACTCGCCTTGAGTTGGAATCATTACGGAAAAACGTGCGTGATCCTGCTGAGGCGGTACTACGCTGGATGTCTCAGTTGATTCAGCACAACGGTGCAATAGCGTTAAATGACGCCTTGGACCGATGCCTGCGACCGGGCCCGGATGTTACGGACCTGAACTACGCAGCGTTGGCGAGAGAGGTCAATCAGACCTGTGATACCAGTTTCTCACCCAAACGAATCAGGAACGCCATCAAGCACCTGAGGCAAAACCGGCACATCCCAATCAACTCGGGCCAGTCTAAAAATCAACAAGAAACTGATTTCATCACTCGCCTGAAGGCTTTGCATCATCGTCTAGCGGACACCCATGCGCAGTTAGTCAAATGTGGGCCTTCTGTGAGCCGAGTCTTACGTCGTGCCGTGGGCCACGAGGTGCTGGGTGTGGTGCGTTCCGCCGCCGGGCGACTGATCGATTGCGCCTTTGGCGAGGGTATTCCGGACCAGGTCATCCCGGACAGCATATACCAGCATATTCTGGCCTTGGCGCAACGGATGGTTACGGATAATCATGCAAGCGCTATACCCGCTCCTGCTAACGACTTGAAAGCTCATTTGAACCGGTTGATGGCGTCGTTACGTCGATACGATAAGAGTACGGAAGCCGATGCAGACCTTGTACTGACTGGCGCCTGTGTCGTCTCGTGTTTGATCGGTCCCGGTTCTCTGTTCGGCCTGATGGCCCGTTTGAATGTTTTAATGGTGGCCCGTCCGCTGTTGGATTCGCCGACATTCATCGAGCAGATGCTAAGTCTGTCGGACGGCGCCGGACGATTGATCCAAGACCGCACGACACAGACGGATATGGCTTGGGTCCGACTCCAGCCCGAAGACCGCCGAATCCCTTCACCCAACCGGCTTCGCAGTTACTGCCTGAACAATGCCGCCACACATATCCTGCAACGGCTCTACACCGGAGAGCTTGCCGGTTCGCATTGGTTCACTACCGCGGGATCCTGTTTCCACACCATGCGTAAACATGATCGTGGCTTTCGGCTGCTTAAAACCACGGAGGCGATTATGCTCTGTGTGCTGGCAGAACTAACCGGCGATCACTCGGCCAGCCAGGATTTCTTCAAGCGCCTGGGAGAAACCAAGACGCTGGCACTGCTGCTTGACCTCGCACGGTATGACAACAGCCCGCAGGTCAATGGTCTTGTCCGTCAACACGCGGAAAGTGTCTACGCTGACATCTCGACACAACTGCTGGTACTGCCAGCATAATACCGATCAACCCAAACCAAACCAGCTTAACATCCTTCCGGTCAGGTCCGCGTTATACCAGACGACCATCACATCATAGAGCGCGTGTGTCCCGACCACGAGACCGAAACCGCGGACCAGGTAGATCATCGCAAGATACACGCCCGCCAGCGTATAGAACGCAAATTGCCCCCAGTCGAAACCCTGAATAACAAACCCCAGCGTGCGGGACGGGTCGATCAGGATGAAGTGATAAATACCGAATGCCAGTGCTGACAGAAGAATCGTTGCTGCCCCCCCATGTTTTTCGGGCAAGGCAAGTACATCGACAAACAACGTATGCAACAGGGCGATACCGATCAGTCGAAACAATAGTTCTTCGTAGATCCCGGCTCCGACGCTGAAAATCATGTTCTCACGCCAGTAAGCCGCCGAATCGGCGTGTGCCACCAATGGTTCAGCAAATGCCTGTAAAACTCCTCCCGAGGCTGTCAATTCCCGCACCAACACCAATTGGAAAACGAACAACGGCAGCGCCCAGAAAAACGTCTCAACCCACATCACGCCGTACAGCTTCAATTCGGGACGCCATGGATGACGCCTCACCAGATGCATGCAGAACAGCACCACCACCACGATAACCGCCGGGAGATGAACTCCGGTCACGCCAAGGCTTTGAAAGCACTTGCCCAAGAGTGTTTCAGCAAGGATCGGAGGTAGCCGGTCGCGACCCTCCGGAGCCAGCAGAAACGTACCCAATTCATACATCACCAACAGAGGCAAAAGAAAATACAACCCCTGCAACGGCCATTGGGCCCGGTCCCAATACCCGGCATAAACCGTTCCGGCATGTCCTTGATTCGAATCGTGCGTCACCGCCGGTTATACCCTGATCAAATCCTATTCCGAATCATACGTCAGCACCGCGTGGACCGACCCGTGATGACCTACCAACTCACGGCCGGGCAGAAACGCCAGCTCGATCAACACACTGATCCCGACGATCTGGCCACCCATCTTCTCGATGAGGTCACAACAGGCCTTCATCGTCCCGCCCGTCGCCAACAGATCATCCACCATCAACACACGCTGCCCGGGTGCTACCGCATCGGCGTGAACCTCCAGCGTATCACTGCCGTACTCCAGCTCGTAGCTGATGGCGTGGGTTATCGCGGGTAGCTTATTCGGCTTCCGGATGGGGACAAATCCGGCTGAGAGTGCCTGGGCAATCGCGGTCCCGAAAATAAAACCCCGCGATTCCGCCCCGCAGACCAGGTCCACACCCTTGCCCCGCCAAGGGCTGGCCATCAACTCCACCGCCATCGCCAGCCCGGCCGGGTCCCGCAACAGCGGGGTGATGTCTTTGAACTGGATCCCCTGCTTGGGCCAATCGGGCACGTTTCGGATCAGGTCGTAAAGATTCATGGGCATTCAGTCTGAGGAAAGAGGATCAGGAAAAATCGCGTGTTCAGCCGATACAACCGTGTGGCCTGATGATGCACGTTGTACCATGATGGTCACGCGGTGTCTTGTGCCTAATGTGTTCGTCCCCTGACCTCCGAAACCAACATCCACACCTATGGATTCGTTCATCATTCAAGGCGGCCGACCCCTACAAGGCACGGTCCGTGTCCACGGGTCCAAGAACGCCAGCCTACCCCTGATGGCGGCTACACTGTTGACCGACCAACCGGTGACACTTCACGATGTCCCGGACCTGTCGGATATCCGAAACATGATCCGGCTGCTGAGTACGCTGGGATGCGAAGTCACGCGAGGCCAGGGCGATCAGGCCCGCACGCTGACATTAAAGACCAACGACCCGTCCAGGACCGCGGCGCCTTATGAAATCGTCAAAACGATGCGGGCGGGGATCTGTGTGCTCGGCCCCCTGCTGGCCAAGCGTGGCCGGGCCAGGGTATCCATGCCCGGTGGATGTGCGATCGGAGACCGTCCCGTGGATCTGCACCTGCGTGGTCTACGTGCACTGGGTGCCGAGATCTCGCTCGATGCCGGGGACATTGTGGCTGTTGCGCCGGGGAAAGACCGCCGCCTGAACGGCGCTCACGTCTTCCTCGGCGGCCCGAACGGGTCAACCGTCCTCGGAACCGCCAACGTCATGTGTGCCGCCACGCTCGCCCGCGGTCAGACCGTGATCGAATCCGCCGCCTGCGAGCCTGAAATCGAAGACCTCGCCGACCTGCTCAACAGCATGGGGGCCAGGATCCGCGGTGCCGGTTCACCCCGCCTGATAATCGACGGCGTCGAAGAGTTACACGGAGCCGAACATCGTGTCATCCCCGACCGGATAGAAGCCGGGACGTACGTCTGCGCCGCAGCAATCACGCGCAGCTCCATCACACTCGAGAATTTCCCCACCGACGCGCTGGGGGCGGCACTCGACCGGCTGCACGCGATCGGCGTCGAGGTCAAACCCGCCCCATCTCAAGACCCGTTCGATCGCCAACGGGGTCGGGTCGTTGTCCAGCCGACCGATCGACTCAGGCCGGTACAGGTCTTTACCCAGCCTCATCCCGGTTTCCCAACGGACCTACAGGCTCAGATCATGGCCCTGCTCTGCCTGGCAGACGGCAACAGCACCATCACTGAGAAAATCTTCCCCGACCGGTTCCTCCACGTCGCGGAACTTTTACGGATGGGCGCGGAACTGACCCGCAACGGGCCGAGTGTGGTCGTCACCGGCGTCAAACATCTGATCGGTGCCCCGGTCATGGCATCGGACCTGCGCGCCAGCGCGGGATTGGTACTGGCCGGGCTGGCGGCAAAGGGAACCACGATCGTCAACCGGGTTTACCATCTTGACCGGGGCTACGAACGAATGGAACGGACACTACGCCAGCTCGGGGCTGACATCGAGCGCGTGCGTGAAGAAGACCTGGCATCTGCTACCATACAGCGCTCATGAACACACCCAACACCATCAGCCCTGAAGTCTTGAAGATCCTTCGATGTCCGCTGACCCGATCACCGTTGACGCAAGAAGGAGATGAACTGGTCGCCGAGGTCGGCGGGCTGCGTTACCCCATCCGTGACGGTATCCCCATTCTGCTGATCGACGAAGCCAAGCTGCCCGAGGGCATCTCATCGCTGGATGAATTCAAACAGAAATATGCAGAGCAGATACCTGAATAACCGCCCTCACGTCATGTTAAGGCGGGTCTTTTTATCAAATGACTATTGACGCCTTGAGATGACTCGCTTGTTCAACACAAGCAACCTATTATGGTTGACCTACCTGATACCGCATGATCCACACTGAAAGAGAACTGATGCCCCGAAACGATGTTGTTGTACCTTCTTCCCCCCGTCGCGGTGGCATCGAGTGGCGTAACCTGTCCTGGCCTGTAATCCTAGGCATCGGCGTGATGCACCTGGTCGCCCTAGGGGCGCTGTTCCCATCCTTGTTCAGTTGGAGCGGTCTTGTATTAGCGATCGTGCTGAGCTGGCTGACTGGTGGTATCGGGATCACGCTCTGTTATCACCGGTTGTTGACACACCGTTCCTTCAAAACGCCGAAATGGTTTGAATACTTGCTCACGATCTGTGGCTGCCTTGCCTGGCAGGGCGGACCGGTCACGTGGGTCGGGGTACACCGACTCCACCACAAGCATTCCGACTCGGACCACGATCCTCACAGCCCACAACACGGATTCACATGGGCGCACATCCTCTGGACGCTGCATGACCGTATCGAGGGGATCAACGGCAAGGACGCCGCCAAGGATCTGCTGCGCGATCCCGGGTTGCGGTTGCTTGATCGCTACTTCTGGGCCCCGCAATTCGTCCTCACCGCGCTACTCATGTATGTGGGATGGATGCTTGGTGGCTGGCAATTGGCTGTTTCATGGGTGGTCTGGGCGATCGCGTTGCGAACCGTGGCGGTGTTCCACATCACGTGGTTCGTAAACTCCGCGGCACATACGTGGGGATACCAGAACTACAAGAACACCGGCGAGCATTCGACTAACCTTTGGTGGGTGGCGCTGCTGAGTTTCGGAGAAGGGTGGCACAACAACCACCACGCCATCCCACGATCCGCAGCCCATGGTCTGCGCTGGTTCGAGTTCGACATGACCTACTGGACCATCCGCGTGTTGTCGTGGGTCGGCCTGGCGAAACAGATCGTCATGCCTCGTGAAGACCAGATGCCGAAACCCGCCTCCAAGCCGAACGACTCGTCATCGGCTTCCCCAGACAATGCGTTCATCAAACCACCGATCACCCGTGCCAACCCTCCGACAGCTTAATCCGGGGATCCCACGTCGCGGATAGCGGCTGATTGCCTTTCGCTGTCGTTTCCCGGTCTACAATGCCTTCCATGCGCCGGGACGAAGAACCACACTCCGAGGCGATCGTCGTCACCTTGCCTGCAGATGAACCCGGCCCCAAGGCTCTGGGCGGGCGACTGGCGGGCATGTCTCTGCGCCGACAGGTCTGGGTCTTGGCGATCTGGCCGTTGCTTGAGCAGGTGATGGCCTTCCTGATCGGAACCGTGGACATGCTGCTAGCGGCGTGGCTCAAACCCGAAAAACTGGCGATCGCAGCCAACGACGCGTTGGGCGTGGCTGGCTACGTCGGCTGGCTGATGGGACTGATGATGGGGGCGGTCGGTGTCGGCGCATCAGCGCTTGTAGCCCGCGCGATCGGCGGGTCACATAAACGACTGGCTAATGCGGCGCTGGGTCAAGCGATCTTGCTGGCGGGTGTAACCGGAGCGGCATTCGGCCTGTTCCTGTTTTCCGCGGCCGGCTGGATCGCGCAACTGGTGGGCATGGAGGGACTGGCACACACGCTGTGCGTGACATACCTCCGCATCATCTCTTTCGCCAGTCCGATGAGCGCCATACTGTTCGTCGGTGGGGCATGTCTGCGTGCAGCAGGGGATACTCGAACTCCCTTCGGGGTTGTTGTCACCGTAAACCTCATCAACGTCGCGTCCAGTCTGCTGTTCGTCTACGGCCCGGCCCCATTCGGGGGGCACGGCGTCGCGGGCATCGCTGCCGGCACCGCGGTCGCATGGACTATCGGCGCGGTGTTGACCTTAGGCGTATTGCTGAAAGGTAATCGACTGATCCGACTCAGACCCGCCCGGCTCCGACCGCACTGGCATACCGCCCGCCGGATCATCCGTGTCGCTGTCCCTCAACTAGCCGAAGGGCTGGGGATATGGGGCGGCAACTTAGTGGTCATCATCATCATCGGCCACCTGGCCACAGGAGGCCTGCTCGGTTCGCACATGTGGGCGGTCCGTATCGAGTCGGCGAGCTTCCTGCCTGGTTTGGCGCTGGCAGGGGCCGCGTCCATCCTTGTGGGACAATACCTCGGTGCGAATAATCCGCGCATGGCGATGCGATCCGCTCTCTTCTGCTGTGCTGTCGCGGTCGCCATCATGTCCGTGACGGGATTATTGTTCCTGACGATCCCGGACAAACTGGTCGCCATGGTCTCACCTGTCCCGTTGCACAGGGAGGTCTCTCCACAGTTATTGTGGGTGTGTGGATGGGCTCAACCGTTTTTTGCCATGTCGATCGTCTTCAGTCAGGCCATCAAAGGGGCCGGCGACACACGCTCGACGATGGTCATCGGGTACCTGAGCCTGTGCCTGTTTCGATTGCCTCTCGTGTACCTGTTCGGCGTGGTATTTGACCTGGGGCTGGTCGGTGTCTGGTACGGGCTGTGTACGGAATTGGCCCTGCGGGGACTGATGTTTTCGGCCCGCTTTTTCCACGGCGGGTGGCTGAAAACGACTGTCTGAGATGGGCGATAGCAACACCAACCCCCGCATCGAAACTGATACGTCTGATTCAGGCCGACCGCATGACACGATCCCCCGTGTCATCGGGGATCTCGAACGTGCCGCCCACCCGATGTGTGTGCTTAAGCAGCCGGCGGACATAACAAATCCGGATCGGCAGGAGCAACGGCTCACCCGCGATCGCGTCGAGGCTGACGTACAACACCGCCCCCATCGGGACATCATGTTCGATAAGAAGCCCGATCCCGCTGGCTGACAGGTCCGTTGCCCACCCGCGATACAGGGCCTTGTACCCGCTTGCCATCACCCCAAGAGTCACCGGCGCATGAACCGCCCGCCGGTCCAGCATCCGAAGACTCTCATCAAACGAGGCTTCCTCATCGAGCCGTTCGATCAGGCTGGTTAATCTGGCGCGGTTATCCGGCCCGGATTGGTTCAGGGCTAATGACACGCTTCCACTATCGGCTTAAGTCTTGTGCCACTACATCCCTAAGAGAAAAAGATCAAAAGTTGAACCCCGTGTCCTTTTACTGAACGGACCAGCCCGCACACTCCGGCTACACTCTCAGTATGGACCTGCTACTTCACGATCAAAGCACCCTGTCACTGGACCGGCCGAAGATCATGGGGATTCTCAACCTCACCCCAGACAGCTTCTCAGACGGGGGGCGGTTCACCGATCCACATGTTGCGGTCTCACACGCCCTGACCATGGTTGAACAAGGGGCGGACATCATCGACGTTGGCGGAGAATCCACACGGCCGGGTGCACGTCGGATCGACGCAGCCACGCAGATTCGGCGGGTTGAGCCGGTTATTCGGGCCTTACGCAATAAACTGGACGAGCGCTTTCCCCATATCCCGATCAGCATCGACACCACGCTTTCAGAGGTCGCCTCGGCTGCGGCCAAAGCGGGGGCCACAATACTCAACGATGTCAGTGCCGGCCGGGAAGACCCAGGTATGTTTAATCTTGCCGCCGAAACGGGCCTTCCGATCGTTCTGATGCATATGCAAGGCGAACCCGGCACAATGCAGGATTCGCCGACCTACGGTGATGTGGTAGAGGAGATACGTCAGTTCCTGTTGAAACGCGCGGAAGCAGCGGTCAAAGCAGGGATCGACCGCCGGCGAATCGTGATCGACCCCGGCATCGGGTTTGGCAAAACATTAGAGCACAACTTGGCACTTCTACGGGAAGTGAGGCGGTTTGTTGATACCGGACACCCCGTGCTGATCGGTGCCAGCCGAAAACGGTTCATCGCAGGCTTTGGAAAGGGCAGGGGGCTTGGCGATGTGCATGAGCCTGACGTTCATGATCGCCTCGGCGGAACCTGCGCCGTCACGACCCATTGTGTCCAACAGGGCGTTCAACTGCTGCGAGTCCATGATGTCGGCCCGAATAAACAGGCGGCAGATCTGGCGTGGGCACTGACAAGACCCGGAAAATCCGCCTGAGAGTCCACTTTTTTAACTTTTTTTCGCGGAATCCCGTTTTCGTTAGGGAAATGTTCAGAATGTGGATAAGCTGTGAACAACCTTAAGGTTGGGCGCATCGTTACCAGTACAGGCGAGAGGTGGATTATCAGACATTGATGGCATATAATCCGCGGTAATTACTTCCCACACAAACAGATAGGCGAAAACAAGCCCTGCCTCTCATAACTTCAAGGGCAAAGGAAGGCTTTGGCGATAATACAGGTAGAAGGGAACGCTATCAGGATCGCCACAGGCGACGGCGTCCCGCGTACGGCATCAACCCCCGGCGGCCGAGCCGGTTTGCCGTCAGAATTTGCAGGAGTCAGCCATGAGCGAAGTGACCCCCATTCACCGACCCACAGCAACCACGATCGAGCCTCAGGCCCGGCCGTCACGCCCCCAGACCCATTCCCAAGCCCCGGCACGCGGCGAAGATCAGGTCGTGTTATCCGATACCGCGCAATTGTTGAGCAAGCTCCGAGAACTGCCGGACACCCGACAGGACCTCGTCGATCGGGTTCGCGCCGCGATCGCCGACGGCACTTATGAAAGTGAGGACAAGGTCGATGCCGCGATCGAAAACTTGCTCGAAGACCTGTCCTGAGTGACCAACACTTTTCCTTTTACCAACCCACCAACAACCGTCTCAAATGAGGCGGTTGTTTTTTTGGTGAAGTGCATGCAAGGCTTCGCTACGCGCCCAGATCGATCCGCCGCTTAATCGCCCGGAACAGCGCGGTCTGGTCTCGGGTCAGTTCGAGATGAACCGTGCCTACTCGAATCCTGACTTGTATCGCCCGCGCCAGGCGGCGCAGTAATTCAGTATCCAGGTGAAACACCAATGTTTCGTCGTCCTTCCGGATTGTTCGTTTGCCCGCCACGGTCATCCGCCGGGACTTGGCCTGATAATCCGCTACCGGCACTTCGATGATATCCCCATCGATGTCGAACAACGCGACATCCTGATCACGATAAACCCCGCCCGAATAGAAGGCCTGAATAAACAAAGACACGGTTTTGGGGGGCTGATCCATCGCCTGCCCGTCATAAGAATAAGCCAATGAAAGCCGATGGTCTGCCGCACTTCCGATGAGTACTTTCAGCTCTTCGATCCCGGTACGAACCGTGGTTCGGCCCGTGTGCTCATCAAATGTTGCCTTAAACCGGGCCTCAGCCGAGTCGACCCGCTCACCGGAGAGCGTGATCCCGGCCAATTCACTCAACTCACGGGTCTGCACCTCTAGGTCCTCATGGCTTGATTTCAGACGTGCCAACTCGGCGCGGAGCTTCGCAGCCTCTGCTTCGAGCGCTCGGTACGCCGTCTTGATTCTGTCCAATTCCGCTTGAAGTGATGCGTTCTCCTGCTTCAACGCAGCAAGCGCCTCGTGCCCATCCTCCGCATGAACGGGCAAGCCGAACAGTATCAAAGACCCAAAGATCAGGCCTGAAACAAGCGTGCGCATGGTAAGTTTCCAATTCTGTAAGTGTGGCGATGCTTTTTCGCCCAACGATCCGTCACACAAGCCGGCCTGTTTCATGCATCTTATCCGGAATCAAGAGCACGATGCAGATCCGAGAGCCCCAAGGGGTCTTCCGGCACGGCAAATTGGCTGGGCTTGACTTTAGCGCCCTTGTGCATGATGACAGCAGGGGCGGTGAGATCGCCGTGATAATCACACTTGGCACCCAGGGTGACCAAACCCCCGCTGATTACCTGCTTGGCGTCGATCACACCCTGACAATCGATCCCACCGTGCGCTTCGATCTTCTCGGCGATCAGTCGGCCACGTTTGGCGACCGTGATCCGTCCACAGGTGCGCAGTTCCTTCAGTGGACCGCGTAGTTTCGTGATGTGCTCGTCTCCGACCATCAACGCCTTGTTGCACCCCGGGCAGGACGTGGACTGGGCGCGACCGCTGACCTCGAAGCGATGTCGGCAGTGGTAACACTGAACCAGACGTGGACCTTGATGTCGCGCCATGAAGAGTACCCGAGTCGGACCGGACCTCCGGACCCGCACGCGCACAAACCCACCCATCCGGGCGGGTTCGATGCGAAACGATGCTTAATGACGCTTATTTTTTAGGCGGTTGGCCGGGCTGACCCGACGAGGGCGCCGCTGCTGATCCCCCGCTCGATGACGGCCGACCCGAATCCGGCCCGACCGCGCACATGCCGTAGAAGCTGGCACCTTCGCTCATTACCATCTTCGCCGCGGTGATATCGCCTCGCACGATACCTGAGCCGTTGAGCTTGACGGTGTCCTTGACGTTGAGATTGCCTTCAACCAAACCGTCCACCTGAACACCGGTCGCTTCCACGTCGGCTTTGCACACCGCGTTCTGGCTGACCTGAAGTTCCCCCTTGCCGGTAATCTTCCCGTCGAATTTGCCGTTGATCCGGGCGGTGCGCTCGAAAGTCAGTTCGCCCTTGAAGTGGCTGTCTGAACCCACAACGGTCGTGTCACCTGATTCGGCCATGT
>CAZJCN010000056.1:0-13059 GCA_964544195.1 uncultured Phycisphaeraceae bacterium
TAGTGTGCCAGTGGTATGCTGATAGAGCGCGATGAACGCAGAGGCGGCAGACATGTCCACCCCCACCACTGAAACGACCACGTGTGATACGCCGCATTCAACGGTGTTGGTTGATGCACACGTTCACCTTTATGACTGTTTCGATCGCGTGTTTTTTTTTGATTCCGCACTGACGAACTTTCGTCGAGCCGCATTGGGTCTTGGATTGCCGGTAGACACCCACGGCTACCTTCTGTTTGCGGAGATGGCCAGGGATCACGCGTTTGAATCGCTGATCGCTCAACACGAGTTGGATGACGGGCGGTGGCGGTTTCATCCTGTCAGCGAGAGCCGGTCACTCGTCGCGTCTTTGGAAGGCAGAGACGTGATGACAATTATTTCGGGTAGACAGATCGTGACCCGCGAGGGACTGGAAGTTCTGGCCCTGTGCAGCAATGAGCATTTTGCTGACGGGCGAAGCCTGACACATACTGTCGAAAAGGTGATCGAATCGGGCGCACTACCCGTGCTTCCTTATGGCGTAGGCAAATGGACAGGCGTTCGAGGTGTTCTCGTTAATGAATTATTGAACAGCCCTTTAGGCAGCCGACTGCTTCTCGGTGACAACGCGGGACGCCTAAGATGGGGTGATGAACCCAGGCAATTTTCCGAGGCCAGAAGTCGGGGAGTGTGGATTCTGCCCGGCACCGATCCGTTGCCTTTCGCCTCGCAGGCAAGAACCCCCGGCAGCTACGGCATGGTCCTGACCGGTTTGATCGATACTCAGCATCCTGCCGATTCGATCAAGAATCTCATCGAAACCGCATACAACCAGCCAACTATCTACGGCCACACCCAAGGCCTGATCAATTTTGTCCTCTTACAGACAGGCATGCAGTTGCGAAAAAGGCTTAAACGATAAGCAACTGCCTTTTCATGGCAACCCAAGTCGTTTTTATAGGAATCAATACTGGTCAGCCCGGACACCTTGGCTCGGCTAAACCTGTATGCAATCAACCGGTTCTTCAGCACAACGATCCAGTGCGACGATACAATACGAACTCGAAACCACCATTGTAGCCAGGTTTATTCCTACGCTTTGCAACGGAACCTGTTGATTTGAAGATCCTGTTCCTAGCCCCACAACCTTTTTTCACCAACCGCGGCACGCCGATCGCAGTCCGAGCCGCGTTACAGGCCTTGTCTGATCAAGGGCATGAGATTGACGTTTTGTCATACCATGAAGGGCAAGACGTTCACATCAACTCGGTGACACACCATCGTTGCTTTCGCCCTCCCGGGGTGCGCCGTGTTCCGATCGGGCCGAGCTGGCAGAAACTGCTGTGTGATGTGGCCTTGTTGTTTAAAGCGATATCCATGGTTCGTCGTAATACCTACGATGTCGTCCACGCGGTGGAGGAATCCGCCTTTATTGCGCGACTTATCCGAGCCCTGTTCGGCGTGCCTTATATCTTCGATATGGACTCGCTGATGAGTCGGCAGATCGCGGAGAAAAACCGATTGTTCGCCCCGATCGCATGGTTGTTTTCATGGATGGAGCGTGGAGCTATACGGCATTCCGAGGGAGTATTGGCAGTATGCCCCGCTCTCGTCGATGAGGCAAAACGATACCATCCGTCGGGGCATGTCTCCCTGCTGCCTGATATTCCATTTACTGGCACGCAACAAGCCGATCTGCCGAAGACCTTAACCGATGCCACTGGGATTCGCCTGATGTATGTGGGGAACCTGGAATCGTATCAGGGCATCGACCTGATGCTGGATGCGTTTGCAAAGGTAGCGGAGACCCACCCTGATGCCACCCTGCTGATCGTCGGTGGATCGGAAGAACACATCAAGCAATATCGAGCCAAGGCCGGCCCATTAGCGCAGACCGGACGAATTGTTTTTGTCGGCCCGGTGCCTATTGACTGCCTTGGTCTTGTGCTCAGTCACGCGGATATCCTGGTTTCACCGCGGATCAAGGGTAACAACACCCCGATGAAGGTGTACAGCTACCTGCAATCAGGAAAACCCGTTATCGCCACGCGTCTGAATACCCACACACAGGTCATGACCGACGAGGTGGCGGTCCTGGTCGATCCTGATCCAAACGCCATGGCGGAAGGAATGCGACGGCTGATCGAGTCAGAGGAACTGAGAGCCCGTATCGGCTCCGCTGGCCGGGCCTATGTTGAGGCGGAATACAGCGAACAGCGTTTCAGAGAGCGTCTGGAGGCGTTTTACAAGTCTCTGGCATCGACCGGCCGACATAAGATACAGCCCACAACGTAAATGCCGGCAACCTGAATCTTGCATACCATGCCACCCCGACTTGGTTATCATCACGGCTATCCCACCTGAGCAACGAGAGCCAACAATGCCGATACTGGTCACCGGAGCAACAGGATTCACGGGGGGACGTCTGGCAGCCCGCCTGGCGGAAAACGGCGAAGCCGTACGGGCGATGGTCCGTAAGGGATCGGATACTTCGTATCTCGAGAACCGTGGCATCGAATTTTTTGAAGGTGATATCACCGATCCTGATGCGGTTGATCGTGCGGTCCAAGGCTGTGAAAAGGTTTACCACATTGCGGCGTGTTTTCGTACGGCCGGTCACCCTGACAGCTATTACCATGACGTGAATGTCAAGGGTACACAGTATGTGCTGGATGCCGCGAAGAAGTGGGATTGCGAGCGGGTCATTCACTGCAGCACGATCGGGGTACACGGCTCAGTCAAGAAGATCCCATCCGACGAAACCGCTCCGTACGCGCCCGGCGATATCTATCAGAAAACCAAACTGGAAGGCGAGCTGCTGGCCAAAGAACGTCAGAAGCAGGGTCAGCCCATCGCCATTTTCAGGCCGGCGGGTATTTATGGCCCTGGTGACATGCGACTGCTTAAGTTGTTCAAGATGATCCACACCGGGCGGTTCCGAATGATCGGCCCCGGCAAAGTGAATTTCCATATGGTCTACATCGATGATCTGGTCGATGGCATCCTGCTATGCGGCCGGAAGCAGGAAGCCCTGGGCGACACGTTCATCCTGTGCGGCCCGGATTATGTCCCTCTGAAAAAACTGGTTCAATTGGTCGCAGACGCGGTCGGTGTGGCGCCGCCACGTGGCCATATTCCTCTGGCTCCGGTCTATGCCGCTGCGACTTTATGCGAATTGATCTGCATACCGCTGCGTATCGAGCCTCCGCTCCACCGGCGTCGTGTCGCGTTCTTTACCAAGAACCGTTCGTTCACCCACGCCAAGGCCAGTCGGATTTTAGGCTATGAACCTAAGATCGACGCTGCCGAAGGAGTCCGTAGAACTGCTGCTTGGTATTTCGAAAACGGACATATCTAATGTCAACGTTCATCCTGATCGCCTGACAAGACACGCCCGGTTCGTTATATTTCTACGCTCATGTACATATGGTTTAGGCCATAATCGGCGATACCTATGTGCACAATATCGAGTTTCATCTCTTGGAGGCATCGATGGATCTCTTTTCAGTCGCAACCTTCCTGTTTTTTACCCTCCTGGTCGCTGTCATTGCCTGGGTGAAGACCCGACACGAAGACCTCTCACACGGCACGGGATACTTCCTTGCCGGGCGGAGCTTGGGGACCATCGTCATCGCGGGTTCGCTGATCCTGACCAATATTTCCACTGAGCAGATGGTTGGGATGAACGGGAACGCTTATGCCAACGGTGTGTCAGTTATGGCTTTTGAAGTGATCGCGGTTATCGCGATGGTGGCGATGGCGTGGTTCTTTTTGCCGCGTTACCTGTCGCGTGGCATTTCAACAATACCCGAATATATCGCCCTGCGGTTTGGTGACGGGATTCGAGTGCTGGTTTCGATCGTGACCGTCCTGTTACTGGTCACCTCGTTTCTACCATTTATTCTTTATTCCGGCGCCCTTTTTTTCGAAAGCTATTTCAACGTCAGTGAACAACTCGGTCTTTCAAAACTGATGACGCTATACATCCTGTGTACGGCCATTGGTTTGCTGGGCGGCGCGTATTCGATTCTGGGCGGACTGAAAGCGGTGGCGGTATCCGACACCATCAACGGTGTAGGCCTGTTGATCGGGGGGCTTGCCATTCCCTTTCTGGCTCTCATGAAACTGGGGGAAGGCAGCATCGTCGACGGGATTGTCACGCTGGGCACCGTTCATCCCGAGCGGCTGTCTCCCCTGCCGGACCCGGCCAACCCCGCGGCGGTGCCCTTCTCGGCCTTGTTGACCGGCATGTTATTAACCAATATCAGTTACTGGTGTATGGGCCAGTTCATCGTGCAACGTACTTTCGCTGCGCGAAGTATGAAAGACGGGCAGAAAGGGATCCTCCTTGCGGCCGCTCTGAAGCTCGTGGGCGTGCTGATGCTCGTTCTTCCGGGCCTGGTCGCCTTTCACATCCTGGGGCCCGATCTGGATCCTGCCGACAGCGCCTACCCCGTTCTGGTCAAGCTTATTCTGCCACAGTGGTTGACCGGTTTCTTCGCCGCAGTCGTGCTGGGAGCGATTCTGAGTTCATTCAACAGCGCTCTGCACGTCTGCTCTACCATGGCTGCTCTGGATATCTATAAAACGGCCCTGAATAAACAGGCTGCAGATACCAGTGCAGTAAACGTCGGCAAGCTCATCGGGCTGGTTCTGATGGTGTTCTCGATCCTGACAGCCCCCCTGATTCTTAACTTTGGAGAGGGACTGTACGCCTCAATGAAGATCATCGGCTCGATTATTGGCGGACCGCTCGCAGCGTTGACCTTTGCAGCGATCTTTATGCCCAAAGTATCAGGCCGTGCTTCCGTGCTGGCATTGATTCTAGGCATGGCGATACAGACCTATTTCATAGTCCTGTTTCCGGAACAGACGCCGTTCCAGATGCACTGGTTGAATTTCACGTTTGTGAACTTCCTGCTGGCTTTGGTCGTGATGGTCATCCTTTCCAGCACACTGATGCCGCAAACACACCCCATGCCCGAGCATCGGCCCGGCCCGGTTGACATGACCTGGTCACGGATAGCCATCCCGGCCGGCGTCTTGCTGCTGCTGGCGGTGGTGATGCTGTATGGTGGTCTCTGGTGGCTGACCCGGGATGTGACTGTGGCCACGCCAGCGCGATAGCCGATGATTCCTGCAGGTAATGCATATTGCATGGGTCCGACACATGGACAATAAGGTTATGACGGATAGTAATCGCACACCTTCGAATACAGCCGGGCAAGTCCGACCCAGTTCGGAACTGGCGGGAAGAACGACCCTTGTTGACGCCGACTCCGAAGTTCGAAGGATGATGAAAGACACTCAGGGATCCGCGCTGAAGAAATACCTTTCCCTGACCGTCGGCAAACAGTCATTCTGGGCACTGTTGAAATATGAAATCTTGACCAGTCTACTCGGACCGTTGCCGGGTGCGATGGGGCTGTTCATGCGACAGAAGTTCTACCCGTTCCTGCTCGGAAAATGCGGGCGAAAAGTCGTGTTTGGCAGGAATGTCACGATTCGACACCCCCATCGTATCCGCATCGGCGACAACGTCATCATTGATGACAACGTGGTACTGGACGGTAAAGGAGAAGCTGAAACCACCATCGAGATAGGCAGCCATTCCATCATCGGCCGAAACAGTATCCTCAGCTGCAAAGGGGGATCGATCCGCCTGGCGGAACGGGTTAACATCTCCGTCAACTGCACGCTTATCAGTGAGACGCTGCTGACAATCGGCGAGAATGTGCTGATTGCCGGGCATTGTTACCTGATCGCAGGAGGCAATCACGGCCTGGATCGGATCGATATCCCGATTCTTGAACAACCGTTGATTGAAAAAGGCGGTATACAGATCGGCCCGAACTGCTGGCTGGGCGCTAACGTCACGGTACTCGACGGCGTCACGTTCGGGCAGGATGCCGTAGCCGCGGCTGGTGCCGTGGTGACCAAGCCTGTGGAGGCGTTTCACATTGTCGGCGGAGTTCCGGCCAAGACGTTGCGTGACCGTAAGGCTGATGCGTCATCCCGTCAGGTTTAACCATACGATTCATCACGATCTGATCGGTCGGCTGATCGCTCGGAGCACGTCCCGAGAGAAAGACCAATACATATTCAACAAGCCACAATAGAGGCGAGCAATACCGGCCAACGGTCCCCGTGTCACATCCGCCGGTATAACGAGCTTGTCACCGCGCAGGACCTCCCAATCATGTTTATGCCTGAAATGCCTGATTGATCTGCGGTCTTTTTGGAGACCCGGCAGCATACGGACCAGCATTCTGATCGCGCTGAAATACTCTCCCGCTTTTCCCTTGGCCAACAGTAACAAGAACAGTGCCGGCTCATGTATGGCCAGAACAGGAAAAATCGTAATCAGGGTACGCCACTGATAGTCCTTGAGCATGAAGTGCCAACGATTGGCAACCTGATGCTTGAAATACATACTCCCCCGTTTGGTATGGTGATGTAAAACCTGCGCGGAGGCCGGCTCAAGGATCCGATATCCTCCGATAGTCATGCGATAAGCGAACTCACCGTCGGTCTTACCGAAAAAATACCTCTCTTCAAACAACCCGACGCGCCTGGCAGCCTCCACCCTTATCAGTGGAGCACACCCGCTGGCCAGCCCGACCTCAGAGGTCTCCCCTTTCAGTTCGTTTAAATGGATGGGATGGACATCAGCGCTGGCTTCAGCCAGGTAGTGAACATACGTTCTTCGGTACTGGACCATGCCGGGCCTATCGGCATACATCACCACCGGGGTCGTGATCCCGATGGAGTCATCTTCGCAGATCGTCTTGTACAGTGTCAGGACGGTACCCTGCAAGAGCTCGACATCTGCGTCCAATACGAGAACATAAGGCGTGGATGCTTCGGTCACCGCACGATTGCGAGCGGGGTTCGGGCCACGGTTTTCGTCCATTCGCACCACACGTAGTTGTGGATGATGCTCGCGCAGCCAGTGGTCCGTGCCGTCAGTACTGGCCACGTCGTAAATCGTAATCCGATCTGCCGGGCAGCCACTGTCGATCACACCCCGTATACAGGGCTCAATCGTCCTAAGCGCATTATGCGCGACAATCGCTATGGAGACATCCGTGGGGAACGTGACGGCTTGGCTACTAGCTGACTCCGGGTGTTGGACGCCTATTGGATCACTCATGACGTCGACTTGTTTCATGATTTCCCCAACCGGACCAAGTTCCAATGGCATACATGCTTCAGGTTCAACAACAACCCACTACCTCTAACACTTACTCATTATCGACAAAAGCTGATTATCACGCCATAAGGCAACCAATGACCGGGGTGAACTGAGGCGTCCGATAACGCAATAACATGTTTATGCCTAGCCATTCATGTCATGCGGGCCATGCCGTTTGTTCGGGTCAGGCAGACCGGCCAACAACAACAATGTGGTGAGTTTGGGGGATTCGGGTTGCGGAACGAGCCGGTGAATTGGTCACTTGGGTCGATCCTGCGCCTATGGCCGGGGTCCGGGGGTGATTACCCGCGATGTTTAAACGGAGTTTTGACCATGAAGTGCCTGAAGCAGATGCGTGAGACGGTAACCCGGCTGTTGGCCAGCCCGTTGGGGGTGATCCTGGCTGCCGTGGCGGTGATCGCTGCAACTGCTCAGCCTGTGCATGCGGCCGACCCGGTGATCCGTCGAGTCTACGGTGTCAGTGAAGGGGCCAGAATCAATGGCAAAGTGAATATCTCCGCCTTGGTACTGAATGATCCGGAACAGGTCGTCTTTGCACTCTCAGGCCCGATTGACCGCACTTCGGTCCGAAACAGCAATCCCTACTTCTTCCTTAGCAATAAAAAAGGTGACCCCCGGTATTGGAATACATCCAAAGCGCCGGAAGGTGCCTATGAACTTCAGATCCGGGCCATGAAGGACGGTCAGGTGGCTGACGCCGTGACAATCCGGTTCGTGGTCGATCACAGCGCGGTCAAGCAAGACAGGCTTCCACAGAAAGAACGCGAACGGACCCCTTGGCTAAGCCCTGACACCTCGTCAAGTAATTCGGATACGCCTGCCCCAACAGACCAGCCACAAATCGGTTTCGATCCTGATGCCCTCGACATCTATGAGCGCGGGTCAGGTGATAATATCCCCGTGACGGTTACGGGTAAGCTGCCCAGTAACGCGGATATTCTCGCGATTGCCTGGGATCACGACCGGCAACAGATCGTCAACAGTTTTGCCCATGTTCTGGATGGAAACACCCCAGTTGTTACTTCAGATAAACTGGACCTGCTCCCGGACGGGCGCATGCAGATCCAGCTGCTTTATCGAGAAGACAATGTCGTTCAATACAAGAAACTCCATGACGTAAAAGTAGTGGATAACGGGGGATCGGTGGACCTTGTCGAAGATGCCCAAGCAATAACAAATACCCCACGGATTGCAGAGGTTCTCGGGATCAGGAATGGCGACACAGTAACCGGCAAGCTGGCGGTTGAAGTCAGCACCAACGGCGAGCAGCCCGAACTGGTCCTGTTCAATATCGATGGGCCGGTCAAAATCACCTACATCGAAAAGTACGCTCCGTATGTGCTGTTTGGTGACGGTAACAGCTGGGACACCACCAAGCATCCCAACGGCAATTACCGGATGACCATCACGACCATGCTGGACGGAGAACAGACCGACACACGAACCATTTCTTTTACCGTCAGTAACGTGGTTACCACGCCAGACCCGGTCGTCGCTTTCCACCCCAGCACGCCTGATACATACCGCCAAGGTGAAGGTATCGACATTCCTTATATCGTGAACGGCCAGATGCCGGACAACGCCACGGTCCTTGTCCTGGCGTGGTCGGCCAACACATGGGGCATGGTTGATTCATTTGCTCACTACATGGATCAGGGGCCGTGGGTCATCAGTGCGGACAAACTCGATCTGCTTCCTCCGGGACGAACCCAGCTCCAGCTTCTGTACCGGCATAACAACAAGACCGTCTATAAACGCACACACGATCTTGAGATCCTGCCGCCTTACGGCACAACCACCGAAGACCCCGTCGTCGACGGCGGCAGTGATACCGGCGAAAACGCCACGCCCGTCGACTCGACTCAGAATACCGGCACGGACACCCCCGTTGAGAACGAACCCGTCGTGGACGGTGGATCCGATACCGGTTCCACCGGCAGCACGAACGGTAATGACGGCTCTAGCGCAGATACCGGTAGCGGCTCAGACTCCACAAATGATACGGGTAATACCACGCCCCCCGAAACAGTGGTCAATGCCGATCAATCCCCGATACTCGGCATGAATCTGTCTTTTGTGACCTACTGGACTCGTGAATGGGTCTTTACCAATGTTCTCCGACAGTCACGTGGGTGGCTATCAACCAACACCGGTGGCAATCCCTGGGATAATGGTGATACCGTCGAGACTGACGCCAACGGCTGGCCCCTGCTCAAGCCCGGCCAGGCTGCCGTGACCTACATGCTCAATGGGATGGACGGTCACTATCCGGGTGGAACCTACATCTGCACGTACGAAGGCAAGGGCGACATCGTCTTCGGCTGGGATGCCAAGATCGTCTCGCAGGAACCGGGGCGGATTGTCGTCAATGTTAATCCGAGCAATAACGGCATTTATCTCCGGATCGAAAACACCGACCCAACGGATTACATCCGAAACGTCAAACTTGTCCATGAAGACCTGCTGGATCACCCCAGCAGCTTCCACCCGCTGTTTGTCGAACGGCTCAAGCCCTTCAAGACCCTCCGTTTCATGGACTGGCAGCGGACCAACACAACCTATCAACGGCAATGGTCCGACCGGATCACGCCGGACTACTACACGATGGGCGAACGTGGTGGCGTCGCGATTGAACTGATGATCGAGTTGTGTAACGAGCTGGGGGCCGACCCGTGGTTCTGCATGCCCGCCCAGGCCGACGACGACTACGTCCGACGCTTTGCCCAGATGGTCAAAGATCGTCTGCACCCTGACGCCAAGGTCTATGTGGAATGGTCGAATGAAGTCTGGAACACCCAGTTCGAGGTTCATAAATGGATCAAGAGTGTGACGGACAATCAGTCGCTTTCTCCGGCGTTCTTCGACAAGTGGGCGGCCGAGGCCAAGCGTGACTTCGATATCTGGACCGAGGTCTGGGGAGACCAGAGCCATCGTGTCGTCCGCGTGGCTGCGGGACAGGCGGCGCTTTCATGGGCAACCGGCCAGCTCCTGAAACGGTTGGATGGCAAGTTTGACGCGGTCTCCTGCTCGACCTACTTCGGCATACCTCATAAGGTCGAAAAAACCCTGACCAGCTCGACCACGGCTGACGAGATCATCGCGATGCTGGAAGAGTACATCGTGACCGATAATCGTCGGTTCTACCGTGAGCATGCCGACCTGGCTCGGCAGTACAGCGAGCAACTGGGTCGGCCGATCAAACTGGTGGCTTACGAAGGTGGACAGCACCTGGCCGACGGCGGGTTGAACAAGCCCCATAAAGCCGCGTTGATCGCCGCCCAGGATCATCCGAAGATGTATGATCTGTACCTGCAGAACATGCTCGAGTTTGAGCGGGCGGGCGGATCGGCTAATGTGCTGTTCAACTACGTGGGCCGACGCGATCAGTGGGGGTCCTGGGGGCACCTGAGGTACCAGGACCAGCCGACCGAGGAGTCACTGAAGTTCAAGGCGGTGCTGGACTACCCCAAATCGCAGATACGGTTGCAGTTGACCACCTTCGATTGATGAAGACGGAGCTGAATTGGACCCAAGGCAGACTACTGACAACCTAAAGGGTCCGGCCGAACCAACGCCGCCCCCCAGTGCTTCGCCCCGCCCGGGTGACACGGGGGCGGTCGGCCATGCGCCAAGCGTAGAGAGCCGGAACCACGAGAAACAACCTTCCGTCAAAGCCCTGGCGGTGCGTGGCTCCGTCTGGGCGATCGGCGGCAACCTTGCTCAGCAGGTCATACGTTTCGGCAGTAACCTCCTGCTGACCCGGCTGCTGCTGCCCGAAGCTTTCGGGCTGATGGCGATCGTGAATGTGGTGCTGATCGGCCTACAGATGTTCTCCGATATCGGGATCGGCCCTAGCATTATTCAGCACCGGCGAGGCGAAGAACCCGCGTTTTACAACACGGCCTACACCATCCAGATCATCCGGGGGGTGCTGCTTACCATCGCAGCCGTCGTCATCGTGATCCCGGTCATCAAGTTGCTGGGATACCTGACACCCGGAGATCCGACCCATGGCGTGGTTCCGGTATACAGCGACCCGCAACTGCCCGCCCTGATCGCGGTAGGCGCGCTGACAGCCCTGATCAGTGGCTTTAATTCAACCAAGTTGTTCACAGTCAACCGTCGGCTCGCCATGGGGCGTCTCACCTTGCTGGAAGTCATCACGCAGGTGGTCGGTGTGGTCGCGATGGCCATCTGGGCGTGGTATTTCCAGAGTGTGTGGGCACTGGTTGGCGGCGGGCTGGTCTCGGCATGGATGAAGATGCTGCTCAGCCACACCATGCTGCCGGGGCCGAATAACCGACTGGCTTTTGATCGTCAGGCTTTTGACGACCTGATCCGGTTCGGACGCTGGATATTCCTCAGTACCTCGGCGTTGTTCGTAGCCAATCAGGGTGACCGCCTGATACTTGGTTTTTACATCTCCAAGACTGTCTTGGGGATCTACAGCATCGCGTTCTTCCTCAGTGAAGCCTCGGTCCAGATGATCGGATCGGTGACCCGTCGGGTCTTTCTGCCGGCATTCAGCCGAGTGGCAAGGGAAAACCCGGATCGGCTCAGATTGAATTACTACAGGGTCCGTCTGCGCCTCGATGCGCTGACCCTGCCCGCCGCAGGAATGCTGATGATGCTCGGGTCGGATGTGGTCCGCCTGCTGTATACCGACAAATATCATGATGCCGGCTGGATGCTGCAGATTCTGGCGATCCGGGTGGCATTCGCCTGCTCACTGCCGACAGCGATGTCCTGCCTGCTCTCGATCGGCGACTCCAAGGGGGTTTTTGCGGGGAACCTCGGCAAGACCGTGGCTCTGCTGGGCGGGATCCCGATCGGCTGGGAACTGGGTGGGCTGGCCGGGGTGGTCTGGGTTGTCGCGTTATCGGAACTTGGTTCTCTCCCCGTCCTCTGGGCACGCATGGCCAAGCACGGCTTGCTGGACCTGAAACGAGAGGCGTTGATGCCGGTGTTCGTGGCTATTGGCTTGCTTGTGGGCTGGCTGGTAGCGTCAGGGCTGCATCGGATCGGGTGAAAGCCTAAGCTTGATCATGGTTTAGCACAGCGCCAACCCTCGATCGCCGATGTACGTAGTATGTTTCCGAACCGGCACATAGGTCGGCCGATAATCCAGGATCAAGCAAGAGGCACACCGACACGATGAACGCACTGGTCCCGATCAGCCTGCTCGGTTGGACACCAATCGTGTTGCTGTTGTTTCTGGCGTTGCCGCCCCGCCGAGCGGTGATCGTAGCGCTTATCGCAGCTTGGCTGTTCCTGCCGGTCAAGGTTCCGGAAAGCCTGTATATCCAAGGCCTGCCTGAGCCTGATAAAATGACCGTCACCTGCCTGGCGGTGCTGTTAGGAGCCCTGCTGTTTGACCGAGACCGATTGCTTGTGTTCCGGCCCAAGGTCTATGACATCCCAATAGCATTGTGGTGCATCGCCCCCCTGTTTTCCTCACTGACCAATACAGACCCGACGGTCTGGGGCCACCCTCCTATCGACAACCCGCTGTATGATGGCCTTAGCGAATCGCTTAAGCAGAGCGTAACCTGGGGATTGCCTTATCTCGTTGGCCGGGTGTATTTCAATAACCTGAACGCTTTGAAAGAGCTCGCCATCGGTATCTTCATCGGGGGTTTGATCTATATTCCGTTGTGTGCATTTGAGTTGAAAATGAGCCCGCAGTTGCACGCCCTGATCTACGGTGATCATCCCCATCCGGATTTTCGACAGGCGATGCGAGGCGGCGGCTGGCGCCCCACCGTCTTCATGGCGCACGGACTGATGGTCGCGTTATGGATGGCCACCGCCACTTTGATAGGCACCTGGCTCTGGTACAGCAAGTCAATCAGGAACCTGTTTGG
>CAZJCN010000057.1:0-12996 GCA_964544195.1 uncultured Phycisphaeraceae bacterium
TCCAGCCGGGCGGGCAGTTCAGCGACTTCTTCGAGGCGTTGTTCGGCCAGATGGCTGGCGGCGGATCCGGTCGAAGAGGCGGCGGGTTTGAGGACCTGTTCGAGAGCCTGCACCAGCAGGCCCGGTCGCAGTCGCATGGCGGTCGGTCCGGCCAGTCGCGTCAGGCGCACAGCGCCCCGATGCAGGAAGCTGAGCTGACCATCAGCCTCGATGAAGCGTTCCACGGCTCGACCCGCCGGATCGAATTGCAAGGCCCAAGCGGGCGAAAGACCGTCGAGGTGAAGATCCCCAAGGGAACCAAGCCCGGCTCAAAAATCCGGCTTTCGGGAGAGGGGTTGATCCTCAAGGTCAACGTGGCCCCGCATCCAAGGTTCACACTCAACGGGCGTGACCTGACCACGGTGGTGAATATCGCACCATGGCAGGCGGCGCTGGGTGACAAGATCGATGTGCAGACGTTTGACGGCCGGGTCAGTCTGACCGTACCGCCCGGCACCGGCAGCGGGCAGAAGCTTCGGCTCAAGGGCAAGGGCCTGCCCAACCCCAAGGGTAATCCCGGCGACCTGTACGTACAGCTGATGATCCAGGTGCCGAAGCATCTGTCAGCCCGAGAACGAGAGCTGTATGAACAGTTGCGCGACTTGGCGCAGGGCAAATCCCAAGCGTCGTCCGGGTCGGGCAACGGCAAGATGAATTAACCAATTTCAACAAAGATTCGCCGCCTCAGGCGCCGAGCCCGGCGGCAGAAAGGAGTCATACGATGGACTTCAATAAACTCACACAGAAAAGTCAGGAAGCGTTGCAGGCGGCGCAGAACATCGCGTTGACCCGTGGTCATCAGGCGGTGGACGTGGAACACCTGCTTTACGCTTTATGTGAACAGGAAGGCGGGCTGGTGCCGCGACTGCTGGACAAGCTCAACCGGCCGGCGGATGTCGTCGTTAAAGAGCTCGAGCGCGAACTGGACAAGCGCCCCGCGGTGTCCGGGCCGGGCATCGAACCGGGCAAGGTCTATCTGACCCAGCCGTTGAATGAAGTGTTGATCAATGCCGAGCAACAGGCCAAGCGGCTCAAGGACGAGTACATCTCGGTTGAGCACCTGCTGTTGGCGATGTTGGACAAGCCCGACGCCACGGCGGCCGGACGCATCCTCAAGCAACTTGGTGTGACACGCGACGCGCTGCTGCAGGCCCTGACGCAGGTGCGCGGCAACCAGCGTGTGCAGTCGGCCAACCCCGAGGCGACCTACGAGGCGCTGGACCGCTACGGCCGCGACCTGGTGCAGATGGCGCGTGACGGCAAGCTCGACCCGGTCATCGGACGGGACGAGGAGATCCGTTCCGTGATCCGCATCCTGTCACGCAAGACCAAGAACAACCCGGTACTCATCGGCGAGCCGGGCGTGGGTAAGACAGCGATCGTCGAGGGCTTGGCACAGCGTATCGTACGAGGCGACGTGCCTGAAGGGTTGAAGGACAAGACCGTCTTTGCGCTGGACATGGGCGCCTTGGTAGCCGGTGCCAAGTTCCGCGGCGAGTTCGAGGAACGGCTCAAGGCGGTGTTGAACGAGATCAAGCAGGCGGAAGGCCGAATCCTGCTGTTCATTGACGAGCTGCATACGATCGTCGGCGCGGGCAAGGCCGAGGGCGCGATGGACGCCGGGAACATGCTCAAGCCCATGCTGGCGCGAGGCGAGCTGCACTGCATCGGCGCGACGACGCTGGACGAATACCGCCAGCACATCGAGAAGGACGCGGCGTTGGAGCGTCGGTTCCAGCCGGTGCTGGTCGATCCGCCGACGGTCGAGGACACGATCTCGATCCTGCGAGGGCTTCGTGAGCGGTTCGAGGTGCATCACGGCGTGAAGATCCAGGACGCGGCGATCGTGGCGGCGGCGGTGCTGTCGGATCGGTACATCACCGACCGGTTCCTGCCGGACAAGGCGATCGACCTGGTGGATGAAGCATGTGCGATGATCCGCACGGAGATCGACTCGATGCCCGCCGAGCTGGACCGGATCACGCGGCGTGTGATGCAGTTGGAGATCGAAGAGGCGGCGTTGAAGAAGGAAAAGGACGACGCCAGCAAGAAGCGTCTGGAGGCGTTGCGCAAGGAGCTGGCGGACCTGAAGCATCAGGCCGACGCGATGCGGGCGCAGTGGGAGAACGAGAAGGCCGAGCTGCTCAAGGCTCAGCAGATCCGCGAGCGTATCGAGCAGGTGCGTCACGATATCGAGGTGGCCGAGCGCAACTACGATCTCGAACGGGCGGCCCAGCTCAAGCATGGCGAACTGCCGGAGCTGGAAAAACAACTCGCGGCGCTGAGTCAGCCCAAGGCCGAAGCCGGGGGAGCCGGCACCGATACCCAGCGGCTGCTTCACGAGGAGGTCAGCGAAGACCAGATCGCAAAGATCGTGTCACGCTGGACCGGCATCCCGGTGACCCGGCTGGTCGAGGGTGAGCGTGAGAAGCTGTTGAACCTGGACAAGAAGTTGCACGAGCGGGTGATCGGGCAGGACCAGGCGGTGCAACTGGTCGCCGACGCGGTGATCCGTGCCCGAGCCGGGATCAAAGATCCCAAGCGGCCGATCGGTTCATTCATCTTCCTCGGGCCGACGGGTGTGGGTAAGACCGAGCTTGCCCGGGCGCTGGCCGAGGCGTTGTTCGACAGCGAAGAGAACATCGTGCGTATCGACATGAGTGAATACATGGAGAAACACGCGGTGTCTCGCCTGATCGGTGCCCCGCCCGGCTACATCGGGTACGAAGAAGGCGGTCAGCTCACCGAAGCGGTTCGACGCAAGCCCTACTCGGTGGTGCTGTTCGATGAGATCGAGAAGGCGCACCACGACGTGTTCAACGTGCTGCTGCAGATCCTCGACGACGGTCGGGTGACCGACAGCCACGGCCGAACGGTGAACTTCAAGAACACCGTCATCATCATGACCAGCAACATCGGCAGCCGACACCTGCTCGAGGATCAGGTGATGGGTCACGGTGAGATCGGCGAACAGGCGCGCAACGCGGTGATGGCGGAGCTGCGGCAGCACTTCAGGCCGGAGTTCCTCAACCGTGTGGACGACATCGTGCTGTTCCAGCCGTTGTCGATGCAGCAGATCACGAAGATCGTGGACCTGATGCTGGCGGACATCCGCAAGCGGTTGGCGGAGCGTGGGATCGAGGTCGAGATGACCGACGCGGCCAAACGTCACGTAGCCGAGGCCGGTTACGACCCGGTTTACGGGGCCAGACCGTTGAAGCGTTACCTCCAGCACGAGGTCGAGACCCGGCTTGGTCGGGCGATCATCGCCGGCGAAGTCCACGAAAACACCCACGTCACGATCGACGTGCAGGACGGCGAACTGGTGCTGTTGACCGAGGATCAGGCTGTAAAAGCCTAAATTAAAAAAGGTTATGTGAACATAAACCGCCGACCGGCTGATTTGATATAGCTTGGTCGGCGGTTTTTTTTATATCCCATCAGTCGGCATCGGGGTCTGATCGAGGAAAAAATTGCATAAGAGTTCGGTTAAACGGTCAAATAAAGCATGGATGAAACGGGCGGGTCGGTTATACTAGTCATACGAAATGGTGATATGTCCCGTCTATGGAGGTAGGAGAGACCCACCATAAAGAGAACATTTCGCCTGCGCTGCCAAGCGTTGGATGGGATGAATGTTGGAATACCCGGATTGTGTGTGGGGGCATCCCGCCGTCCGGTTTGAACGGATGCTTGTGGAACGAATTTGGCCTGTTTTCTTACAAAAGGAGAGGATGAGACATGAAGAAGCTGAGTCTTTTAGGGATTGCCGTGGCCGCCGGCGTGGGCGTCTCCCAGGCGCAGGGCGCGGTGGTGATCAATGAGGTGTTGGGCAGCACGACCAGCACGGACACCGAGTTCATCGAGCTGTACAACACCGGCCCGACGGACGTGGACCTGACCGGCTGGACCATCGAGCTTTGGGAATCCGACTTCCTGATCCCGGGCCTGGTGCCGGGTACGCAGGACGGCGGTTCTCCTTATGCCTTGGACATTTCCGCCAACGGCACGATTATCCCGGCCGGCGGCTATGCCCTGCTCGCCAATGCGGAGGCCCAGACCGCGTTCAACGTGGTGGCCGACATCACCATTCAGAATAACGCCATCGAAAACAGCTCCTACACGATGCTGCTCAAGGACGATCTGGGCAACATCATCAACTCGGTCTTCGTCCGTGACGACGATCCGGATGACCAGGCCAACGACGGCACGAACATCATCGTGCCCGACCTGACGGTCGGCCCGGACGGCAGTTTCCTGCCCGCCGGTTTCACCCGGGACACCCCCGGCGGCGCGACGGTTTCTATTCTTGAATTCTCGCCCAAGCCGGCTCCTTCGGCGACCCCGACCCCCGGCCTGATCCCCGAACCGGCCAGCTTGGCGCTGCTGGGGCTGGGCGGCCTGGCGATGCTCCGTCGGCGGTAATCCGACCAGTTGGCCTGAAACCAAGTCTTATATCTCAGCCGTCCGCCTCATGGCGGGCGGTTTTTTTAGAATAATCTCAAAACCCAGCCTGACTCCAGCCTACCCGGCTAATGGTTGGCATGGGCGTAGGGGCTTGCCAGCGTAAGTTTTATGTTTGTTTCATCATTTGGGGGTTCGTGGAATCCCCTCTTGCGGCTACAATGAGATGTACTCAGGCGTGCACCGATGGTGCGCGGGCCCGATGTGCGGGTGTAAACCGATTAACCGGGCGGTCGGCGTTCCCGTGGGCCGTTTTTCAGGCGACTTCAAAGAGACCACAGAGGACAGGAACCAAGCCATGAGAGGATTGACCAGGGAACCCCGCCGGGACGGATTTACGCTGATTGAGTTGTTGGTGGTGATTTCGATCATCGCCCTGCTGGTGGGGATCCTGTTGCCGGCCCTGGGCGCAGCGCGACGTTCGGCACAGAGCGCGGTGTGCCTGAGCAACCTCCGCAGCGCGGGGCAGGCCTTGGCAACTTATGCCGCGGACAACAAGGACTGGATCCCCGGCCCCAACACCAGCGGTGTGCGGGTTGGGCAAACAGGCGTCATCGAACAGTCCTCCACCGCGCCGACCCAGAACATGGATTGGGTGTCTCCAAGCATGGGCGATTCACTTGGTTTGCCGAGCGATCCTGTGCAGCGGGTTGAGGCAATCTTCAACAATGCCATGCATTGCCCGACCAACGAAGAGAACTACACCAATGTTTTCCAACCCGGTCCCTTGGCGGCGTTGGACCCGACCACCATTCGCGTCAACAGCTATGGCGCCATGTTGGGATTTCAATGGGTCGGTTCCCGGGCCCCGGGTATCCCGGCGCAGGACCTGTCGGCAAACGCCATTGTGCTGCCTGAAAACTACATGCCTCGTCTCGATCTGGTCGGGACCGCGTCGATCAAGGTCTTTGCCACGGACGGGACCCGGTTCATGTCAGGAGATCAGATCAGTTTCAACGGCTTGACCTATCAGGACAGCGGCGGCAACTTCATGACAGCAGGCCCGGCCATCGGGGAAGGCGGGGATCCGTTCCAGTATGAGGGGACGAGCCTGGAACCGACGGAGAATTCCAAGCGTTTCGCGTACCGGCACAATGTCGCGCTGAACGGCGTGTTTTTTGACGGCCACGGCGAAAACATGAAGCCGCAAGAGGCCGTGGACTTGGATAAGTATTTCCCGACCAACAGCCAGGTCCGTGCCGCGATTTTCACTAAAGACAAAGATTATCAGGGGGATCGCATCCGCTAAGGCCGTTGGATTGCGGCATGATTTTTGATCTGTTGCGGTTTGTTAACGCATCACTCGAATACGGAACCAACTTCAATTAACTGTTTTTCTTAAAGGAGAGAGAAGGATGACCGTCCAAAGGATGTTTTCTGTCGCAGGCGTGGGTCTGGCGGGGCTGGCGCTCGCCTCGGCTGCGCAGGCTCAACCGACCGGTGGGTTTATCGCCCTGCTGGATGCCAAGAACAGCTTCACCGATTCGACCGCGTCGGTCGTCTTCTACGACGTCGACGACCTGACCAGCCCGATGTTCGCGGTCCACGTCGGCTTCGAGGCCAACGAAGAAGAGGTCGATTCGATCACCGTTGATCCGACCACCGGCGACGTGTACATGCTGGCGTTCGACTCCGGTGTTGCCGACGGTGTGACGTTCGATACCGAGCTGACCACTGGTCAAGAGGACGGGATCGGGGATCTGGACCTCTATCGCATCGACTTCCAGGCCGCCTACAACGACTGGGTCACCAATCAGGGGATGCAGTACGTCACCTACGGCCGGGGCGTCGGCAACGCGCTGGATCAGTTCAACTTCGATTCGCAGGTGACCAATCCGGTGACCGGTGGGCCGTTCGTCATGGACAAGATCGGCGAGGTGGCGCGTTCACCGGGCGAAACCGGCGTGTTCTTCGATACCCGTCTGGAATGGCTCGATCAGGACACGCTGATCATGCTGGATGCGTCGACGGCGAACACGGGGGCCCCCGGCACGAACGTCCGGGTCAAGGCTCTGAAGCGTGTTTCGACCAGCCCCGGTGCGGCGACCTGGACCCCCGGCAGTGAAGAAGGTGGGTTCAACTTCTCCTCCAGCCTTGAGAGCTGGGAATCGGTCCTGCTTGGTGAGGTCAATCTGGACGGAACCTCACGCAGCGAGATCGTGGACACCGCGATCGTCCGGAATCAGGACGGCACGATGGGGCTGTGGATCGTCGAGGCGGACAACGACGCCCAAGGCAACCCGGTGGGCGACGATGTGGCCTTCTTCGAGATCACCAACCTCAACGGCACCGCGGGCAACGGCTTCAAGGAGCTGAATGTCGGCGCAGCCCCCTTCGCGACCAGCTTCGTGCTGGACAACAACCCGTCGGTCGATCCGCTGGATAACACCGGTGACGCCAACCGGATCTTCGTCGACCCGGACGGGAACCTGATCTTCGTCGAATCCGGTTTCGCGGATGTGGGCGTCGGTGACGGCATCGATCAGGATCTGGACGGCAACCCCGGCAACGAGGAGTGGGGTCAGTCTGCCTTCGGTGCTCATGAGCCGAATGTCTTTACCCGCCAGGTCACGAACCTGAACAATATCGACGGCCGGATCGACTTTGGTGCCTGGGGTGCGAATCAGGCTCTGGACCTGACCGGCCTGCCTGACGACGACGGCGCGGGGATCGTGACCGACGGCCGGATGTCGATTTATGACCCGGTCAACAACGTGGTTTACTTCTATGACAGCGACGATCCGACCAATGGCGGCTCATTCGATCAGGACTGGTACGTGCTGGACCTGAACACCGGCACGACGTCGTTCATCGCGGCGGACGTGGACAACATCGTCTCGTTCAGCTTCGGAGCCGATTCGGCGGAGTATTTCTGCCTCGGCGCGGTGTGTGCCCCGGCCTTGGACGGGGATCTTGACGGGGACGGGTTCGTGGGGATCGCGGACCTGAACATCGTTCTGGGCAACTGGAACACGAACGTGACGGCCGGGAGCCTGCTGGACGGCGACCCGTCGGGTGATGGATTTGTCGGGATCGAGGATCTGAACACGGTTCTGGGCAACTGGAACGCCGGGACGCCCCCGGCCGGTTCAGCGGTTCCCGAGCCCGCCTCGCTTGCCCTGTTTACCATCGCGGGCCTGTCTGCGGCCGTTCGACGGCGTGTTCGGGCGTAATTATGTGAAAAAAGCCCCGAATCTCCGGCCGGGGGACTTGCCCCGGCCGGAATCGGGGGCACAATTTTCGCGGAAAAAACAAGACAAAGGGCTTCACAAGTGACTCGGTTCGTGGTATAGTCAATTACCGTTACTCTCAAGGCTCGTCAGGCCTCGAGAAGTTTTCAGTGTTTGAGTAATTTCTTTTTGTGGGATTCTTAAGGAGATTGAAGATGAAGATTGCTAAGTTTGTTTTGCCTGCGATTGCTGCTGGTTTCATGGCCACCAGCGCTCACGCCGCCACGGCGACCATTTCGGTTGACGCGAACAACACCGTCCCCGGTGTGACCGCCAACCGGATCGACGCTGACGGTCAGGGCGTTGACTGGACCGGTATCGTGATGAAGGTCGATCTGACCAGCGGCAGCGTCTACAACGGTGCTCCGGACAGCAACCTGCCGCAGGACGGTTTCTGGGCGTTCTTCCCGGATCTGGAGTTCGACACCTGGTTCGGCGTTCCGGGTGACGGGACCAACGGCGTGGCCGGTGGTGCCGGCGACCTCGGCGGCGGCCCCCTGAACGTGGCTGGTACCGGCGTTGACGCCATCAGCATCACCGCGTTCAACACCACCACCACTGACACCGGCCCGACCCGCATCGGCAACGTCTCGCTGACCGACGATGCGGCCGGTACCTGGGCGGCCATCGTGTCGTTCGGTGACGGCACCCTGCTCCAGCTCGGCGGCCCCGTCGCCGGTGGTGCGCTGGTTCCCGAACCGGCTTCGCTGGCTCTGATGGGTCTGGGTGGCCTCGCTGCCCTGCGTCGTCGTCGCTAAGCCGACACACGCAACCCAAACAGGTTAAAACCTGAACGCAACTGCCCGCTTCACGGCGGGCAGTTGTTTTTTATGGACTCTCCACCCCATCCATGGTTACCATGCCCGGATGGTTCCGGGCGCTGTCCCGGCAGATCCTTTCACACCTGATCGGGGAAGACACCATGTTCAAAGCGATGTTGACGGGCCTGATGGTGGCCGTGATGGCGATATGCGTGCAGGGGCAGCCATTGGTGGACAAAGTTCCGGGTGACGCGGTGGTGTATGTCGGTTGGCGCGGGGTGGACGATCCCGACGTCGGCTTTACAGAGACACACTTCGGGGCGCTGTGCGAGATGATGCAGGTCGGCGAGACCGTCGAGCAGCTTCTGGACGCGATCGATCGGGCAGACCCCGGGGATGAGCAGGCGACGCTGGTGACGGGCCTGATCCGGACGATCGGTCGGGCGAGCTGGCGGCTGCCGACGGCGGTTTACGTGCAGCCGTTGCCTGACGAGCCGGGCCTGCCGGGGGAGGTTGTCGGCCGGCTGGTCGTGCTTTGGCAGGCGGACGGATCACAGGCGGAAGCGTTGCTGACGTCTTTGAAGCGGATCGAGGCCGAGGCGACGGCCGAAGTGCCGGTGCGGGCGGATCGGGTGGAAGGCGGACTGGTCCGGCTGGTGGTTGGTCCTGCCGAAGATCCGGGGGCCGAGATGCCGACAGGGAAAAGCCTTGCAGAGACGGCGGCTTTTCAACGGCGGATCGGGCTGGTGGACGCAGATGCGTTGTTTGTGTGCTACTTGGATGGGCCGGGGGTGCTGGGCCAGATCGATCGACAGGTTTCCGAGGAATCGCTCGAGACCTGGCGAACGGTCAGGGCCGCGCTTGGGTTGGACGGGTTCAAGGGGCTTGCGTGGTCAGGCGGGTTTGAGGGCCAAGGGTGGCGGATGGAGCTGTTCGTCGATGCCCCGGCTCCCCGTCGGGGTGTGATGACACTGCTGGACGGTGAGCCGATCACCGAGGCGGAGCTGGCCTTGGTACCGGGGGATGCGACGGCGTTCTACGCTACTCGGATGGACCTGGGTCGGGTGCTGGACGAGTTCCGTCAGGTGGTGGTGTCTATCGACGAGGAAGCGGCACGGCGGATTGAAGATGGGATCCGTGACGGCAGCGAGGCGCTGGGCGTGGACCTGGAGGCAGACCTGATCCGTTCGATGGGGTCGGCGTGGATGGTGTACACCTCGCCGGGCGGGATGGGCAAAGGGGTGATGGGGATGTGTCTGGTCAATCCCTTGAAGGACGCTGATCGGGTGGAGCGGGCGTTGGGCATGCTTGAGTCGATCGTGAATGCCAAGGCGAGCGAGGCGAGAGCGGCGGGCGGGGGCGACATGCCGTTTCAATTCCGGATCTTCACGCAGGAACGTAACGGGATCACGCTGCACATGCTGGGGCTTGGCATCCTCACGCCGACGTGGGCGGTGCATGACGGGCGGCTGTATGTGGGGTTGTTCCCACAGGCAGTACAGGCGGCGGGGGCATTTTCGGCGTCGGGCCGGCCTTCAATCCTGGAGGAGCCGAAGTATCAGGCGCTTCGTAAAAAACTGGGCGTGGGTGAAGCGAATGTGATTATGTACAGTGACCTGCCGAGGACGGCCGGGGAGTCCTATCCGGGGCTGGTGACGTTGACGCAGGCGGTGTCGGGCTTTCTGGCGATGGCGGGTGCGGACGAGGTGACGATCCCGCTGCCGACGTTCGGGGAGCTGCTGGCGTTGTTGTCGCCGTCGGGGCACGTGGGTTGGAGTGATGAGTCGGGGTATCACCTGCGGGCGTCCAGCCCGTTCCCGGGGTCGGTAATGTTGGGGCCGCAGGGCGTGACGACTTCGGCGGGAGCGATGAGTGTAGGAATCATGCTGCCGGCGCTGGGGGCCGCCCGACAGTCGGCACGTGAGGTGAAGAGTCTGTCACAGTGTCGGGGGATCGTGCTGGCCTTGGTCGCCGATGCCACGGACAACCCCGACGAGGTCTTTACGGAGGACATTGCTCATCTTTATGAGAACAATCTTTTCGACGTGGAATACGCCCTATCTCCGCGGTCCGGGCTGAGCGTGCCTGCCGATTTTGATCAGTGGCCGATGGAGCAGCGGAAGCGGTGGGTCCGTGATAACGCATCGTATGTGGTTCTGCCGAATCTCAAGGCGGGCTTCGCCAACGGGAAGATCGCGATATTTGAACGACCGGATCATGCCCATAGCGAGCGTATCGCGGTCGGGTTCTGTGATGGCCATGCCGAGTTCATGCCGGTTGAGCAGGTGAGGGAGATCGTCAAGGCCCAGACGGGGATGACGCTGGAGGAGTTGATTGACCGTCAACGGCATTACCGGGAGGCGGTTGAGCCAGTGGAAAACGAAGCGATGGAGGGTGTTACGCCGTAGCCCCGTGATTGGTGGATGGTTGCGTCGGGGCTTGGGCGGCGGGTATCCTGCGGCCTGATTGGGACTGTCAAGTCTTAATATTACAGGAGCCTGTCATGTCTCGAGTGCGATCCGGTTTGTGTGTTCTGGTGATGTTGAGTTTCGCGCAGGTGGTGCTGGCGCAGGCGTTGCCCGCGGTGAACCTGGGGTTTACGAGCTTTCTGGACGGCGGCCCCCCTGCCGGGCCGGGCATTTATTACCAGCAATACTCGCAGTTTTTCAGCTCGCACAAGTTCCGCAGTGCCACCGGCAGCGAGCTGGACTACGACGTGGATGTGTTCGTCAGCCTCAACCAGTTCATTTACCAGTCCGACCAGCCGGTGCTGTTTGATGACGCCCGGTGGGGGCTGGACGTGATTATCCCGGTGGTCCATATCGACGGCGAGGGGACGATCCCGCCGTTACGTGACAACGGAGGCGGGCTGGGTGACCTGTTTGTCGGGCCGTTCATCCAGTGGGACCCGATCATGGGTGAGAACGGGCCGGTGTTCATGCAGCGCATCGAGTTCCAGCTGATTTTCCCCACGGGTGAGTACGACAACAACCGGGAGTTGAACCCGGGGTCCAACCACTTTTCGTTCAACCCCTACTGGGCCTGTACGTGGTTCTTCGCGCCCGGTTGGACCGCATCGACCCGTATCCATTACCTGTGGAACGGTGAGAACGACGACCCGAGCACCCGTCTGTTCCCGGGGGCGGACGATGTGCAGCCGGGGCAGGCGATCCACGCCAACTTCGCGGTGGCGTATGAGGTGGTGCCCAAGAAGTTCCGGGTCGGTCTGAACGGGTATTACCTGGAGCAGATCACCAAGAGCAAAGTGGACGGCGTGAAGATGCCGGGTGAGGAAAAGGTGCTGGGTCTGGGGCCCGGCTGTGTCTGGCACTTGTCGCAGGACGACCACCTGTTTTTCAACCTGTATTTCGAGAGCGAAGTCGAGAACCGCCCCGAAGGTATCCGCGGGCAGGTGCGCTGGACGCATCACTTCTAAGAAGGATTAACACAAGCGTGACATGAAAAAGCCCACGTTCGTGGTGAACGTGGGCTTTGTTTCGTATGTGTATGGGCGGTGTGGATCAGCTTCCCACCACCGGCAGGCCGGCGAGGGCCATGGCGATTTCCTCTTCGGGGTATTCGTAGTCGCGGAGTTCGCCTGCGAGGTAGGCCTGATAGGCGGCCATGTCGAAGTGGCCGTGGCCGCAGAGGTTGAAGAGGATGGTTTCGCTCTTGCCCTCCTGCTTGCATCGCTCGGCTTCACGCAGGGCACCGGCGACGGCGTGGTTGGCTTCCGGAGCCGGGAGGATACCCTCGGCGCGGGCGAAGGTGATGCCTGCCGAGAAGGCCTCGAGCTGCGGTACGGCCGTGGCTTCACTCAGGCCAAGCTCGACGATGTGTGAAACCAGCGGTGCCATGCCGTGGTAGCGCAGACCGCCGGTGTGGATCGCTGGGGGCACGAAGGTGGACCCGAGCGTGTGCATCTTGACCAGCGGGGTCAGGTGGGCGGTGTCGCCGAAGTCGTAGGCGTACTTGCCGCGTGTCAGCGATGGGCAGGCGGCGGGTTCGACGGCGACGATGCGACGTTTCCTGCCCCCACGGAGCTGTTCGCCGAGGAACGGGAAGGCGACGCCGGCGAAGTTCGACCCCCCGCCGGTGCAGCCGACGATCACGTCCGGGTCGTCCCCGGCCAGCTCAAACTGCTTCATGCATTCCAGCCCGATGACGGTCTGGTGCAGCAGGACGTGGTTGAGGACGGAGCCAAGGGCGTACTTGGCGTTGGGGTCTTTGGCGGCGACCTCCACGGCCTCACTGATGGCGATGCCCAGCGATCCGGGGCAGTCGGGGTCCTTGGCGAGGATGGCTTTGCCGGCTTCGGTTTCCTCCGACGGGCTGGGGGTGCAGGTGGCACCGAAGCTTTCCATGAAGGCCTTGCGGTACGGTTTCTGCTGGGCGGAGCACTTGACCATGAAGACCTTGCACTCGATGTCGCCGATCAGGGCGCAAGCCAAGGCCAGGGAGGAGCCCCACTGCCCGGCACCGGTTTCGGTGGTCAGTTTTTT
>CAZJCN010000058.1:0-12930 GCA_964544195.1 uncultured Phycisphaeraceae bacterium
CGGATACTCAGCGACAGCCGGCCACGCCGGCGTGAACTTGTCGGCAGGCACGAACCAAGCGTTTCGCTTTTCGTCGTGCCTCCACTAAAGGAGAAAAAGCCGCGTTTGCGCGCCACACTGATACCCTGCGCCCCCATCGGTCGTATCTCACCTTGCCAAGATATCTACAACCGACTTCGCTTGGGGGACAGACTGGCTGGGTGGCAAGATCGTAATGGCCGGGAATCCTTCACTTTAATACGTCGGCGAGTTTAAGTGGTGGGTGATAGATTCCGAAAGCAACCGGGCTATGCTCGTCTATGAGAGAATCCGAGGCTTTGCTGCCGGTATTTCGATGGGGGGATAACCGCCATTAGGTATTGCGTCGGCGAAAGATCACCAGACTGCCCACACAAAGCAGAATTGACGAAGCCGGCTCGGGAACCGGGTTAAATGTGTATGTAGCCGTAAACGTTGCATCGGATATGACGTACTTATTGTTGATAAAGGCTAGTGGGTTGCTGCTGAGGTAGGTTCCGCGGTCTTCAATAGTCAACATCACTTGGAATTGGCCGGCCCCCTGGAACTGGGTCAAGTCTTCAGAACCAATCGCCACCATCGCATGCGAGAGGTCACTTGACGTGGGTTCCCAAAATTGAGCATTGCGTGTTTGGGTCGGTAGTGTGGTATCGATGGCTAGATCGGGAGCGCTGCTCAGGTCAGGGAAATCAGCAACGACATAGTGGGATGGAGTGTAGGTATAGTCGAGTCTCAGGGTGGGATGATAAAAGGTCACACCGCCTTGGAACGCGGAGTCCAACGATAAAACAACTGATTGAAGAGACCCGAGCGCCGGATCGAACTTCGGGACAAAGAAAATCGCAACATCACCGCCTTCCGGGACATTATCCCCCGATTCTAAATGGCGGCTAAATGGGTAATTGACAACCGCACCGTGAGCGATTTCGGCAATACATAGTGTCAACAGACATATGCAAGAAACACAAGTCAACCGTGTATGTGTTGCAATCACCACTCCCTCCTTCCCAAAACTATTCTATAATATGCTAGGCTCGTGCCGACATAACTATAGGTCATATCCGATTCAGAATATGTAATTATACACTATAGAATTGCATCTAGCCAAGGTCCTTGCCATCTCTCTGGATTTCCTGCCTTAAAATAAAAACCAAGGCCCCAAAGTATTCGCACTCAGAATCTTGTTTCTGTTGCGAGAGAATCGGTTAATGGAAAGCTGCTTGCAGAGCCAAAGAGGAGACGGCATAGCCTCCACCGGGAACATAAGCGATGCGGTCCAAGAAGGGGATATCAGGCAGTGATCGTGGCTTGTATAAGAAAAAAACCGCACCGAAGTGCGGCCAAGTGCCCGTGACAGGATTCGAACCTGTACTCCGTTGCCGGAACTGCCACCTGAAGACAGCGCGTCTGCCAATTCCGCCACACGGGCTGATCGGTTTGGGCAAAACAGTGTAGCCGGTCTATCGGAAGGTTCAAGTGGGCGGGCGTTTCCGGGCGAGTGGGGTTGTGCGGGTTATAGTTCGAGGACGGTCAGGTGGGTGTTGCTGTAGATGCACAGCTCGCCGGCGACCTGCATGGCGGCGCGGCAGAGGTCGGCGGGCGGGAGCTGGGTGTGGTTGAGCAGGGCGCGAGCGGCGGCGGTGGCGTAGGCCCCGCCGGAGCCGATGCCCAGGACGCCGTCGGTCGGTTCGATGACGTCGCCGGTGCCGGAGACTAGCAGGCTGCAGGACTTGTCGGCGACGACGAGCAGGCTTTCGAGCCGGCGCAAAGCCCGATCGGTGCGCCATTGTTTGGCGAGTTCCACGGCGGCTTTCTTGACATTCTGGGGTGAATCCTTGAGGTGGGCTTCGAAGCGTTCGAGCAGGGCGAAGGCGTCCGCGGCGGTGCCGGCAAAGCCGACGAGCACCCCCGCCCCCCCGCTGCCGAGCTTGTCGAGCTTGCGGACTTTCACGGCATCGGCCTTAGCGACGACCTGGCCGAGGGTCACCTGTCCGTCGCCGGCGATGGCGACGGCGTCGCCGCGTCGGACGGAGAGGATGGTGGTGGCGTGGAAAGTGTGGTCGGGGTGTTTGTGCATGGGGGCATTTTATCTGATGACGGGTGTCGCATGCCGGGCGTCCGGTCCGGGTGTATAAAAGGCGCATGACCGAGGCCACAGGCAGAGAGATGGAAGCGGACGGGTCGGGGCATCTGCCGGTGCTTCCGGGCGAGGTAGTGTCGCTGTTGAGTCCGGGTCCGGGGAAGGTGTTTCTGGACTGCACGCTTGGTCGGGGCGGTCATGCGAGCCTGTTGATCCCGGCCTTGGGGCCGGGCGGGCGTTATATCGGGCTGGACGTGGACGGGGGGAACGTGTCTTACAGCCGATCGAGGCTGGCGCCGATCGCGGAGCGGTCGGGGGTTATGCTGGACGTGGTGCATGCGAACTTCCGCACGGCCCGGCGGGTGCTGGATGAATTGGGTGTGGAGGCGGTGGACGGGTTGCTGGCGGACCTGGGGTTTGCCTCGAACCAAATGGATGACGGGGATCGGGGCCTGTCGTTCAGCATGGACGGGCCGTTGGACATGCGGCTGGACCCGTCGGGAGGCGTGCCGGCGGAACAACTGGTGAACACGCTGCCGGAGCGTGAGCTGGCGGACCTGATTTACGAGTACGGCGAGGAACGATTAAGCCGACGGATCGCCCGGAAAATTGTCGAATCGCGTCGAAACGAGCCGATCAAGACTACGGGCAGGCTGGCGGAGCTGGTCCGGCGGGCGTACCCCCGCCCGAAAGCGGGTCGGCACCGGATCGACCCGGCGACACGGACGTTCATGGCGTTACGGATCGCGGTGAACGACGAGCTGGGGGCCTTGTCGGATCTGCTGGCCGGGCTGCCGGGCCTGCTGGCGCCGGGTGGCTGTGCGGCGATCATCAGTTTCCACTCTCTGGAAGACCGCCGAGTCAAGCACGCGTTTCGTTCGTTGAAGCAGGAAGCGGGGTATGAGCTGCTGACACGCAAGCCGGTGACCGCGGAGGCGAATGAGATCGAATCGAACCCCCGCAGCCGGAGCGCGAAGCTTCGAGCAATACGCCGACCGGGGCCGACGGGAGCGGGTGGCGAGCGTTAAGAGAAGCGTTACACTAGAGTTTCGGCCGTCACGGATGGCGACCAGGACCACACAGGGACGGACAAGGTCATGACACGTGAAACCAAAATCGGGTTGCTTCTTGGCTTGGGTGTGATCCTGCTGATCGGGATCATCATCAGCGATCAGTTGTCACAGGTGCAGAAGGAGACGCCGGCGGACTTTACGGGGTTCGCGGCGGAGACGCAGCGGTCGATCGACGCGTCGGACGCGGCACCGAATTACCAACCGATCCCGGTGCCGGAGCGTGTCCCGACTTCCCAGCCAACGGGGCCGAGCAAGCTGGATGTGCCCGAACCGTTTTTCATTCCTGAGCCGACCTCGCCGACAGTGACCACACCCAGACAGGCGCAAGCGGAATCCCATGCTCCGCTGACGGCATACAACGTGAGCCAGACGCCGCCGGTGGAAACGCAGACCGGCCCGGGGCATGACGGCGTGCCGACGCTGACGCTGGGCGAGGCCCAGCCCGCTTCCCCGATCACGTCCCTGACGAGAGAAACCGCGTCCGCAGCACTGCCCGAACCGGCTCGGCATGAACCGGCGGGGATCAACCGCCCGGCCCAACCGGCGATCCCGGCGGGACAGGTTTCGGTCATCCGTCACACGGTGTTGCCCAACGAGAGCCTGAGCCGGATCGCTCGGCGGTATTACGGCGACGACGCGTATTGGCGTGCGATCGCTCTGGCGAACCCGGGCAAAGTTTCGCCGGACGGCGGCATCCGCGCGGGCGTGGTGCTGAACATCCCCAAGCGTGAAGACGCGCTGCGTGACATCGAGATCGAAGGCTTCGCCACCGAGCGCGTCATCCCGATCACCCCGACCCGTTCGACCGTGACGGCACGAACAATCAAGGTTGAATCCGGCGATACGCTTTCCGGGCTGGCGTCGAAATACCTGGGCAGCGCCGGTCGCTGGCGTGAGCTGCTCGACGCGAACAAGGACGTGTTGGATGCGCCGGAAGACCTGCGAGCGGGGATGAAGCTGAGGCTGCCCGGGGTCGGCGGACAGGCGGATGCCGGGGCCACGTCAAGCGGTCAAGCTGTTCGATCGAGCGCGACGAAAACCTATACGGTTCGTCCCGGCGACACATTGACAAAGATCGCGGAGCGCACGCTTGGTGACGGCGATCAATGGCGTCGGATTTACGATGCCAACCGGGACAAGCTGGACAGCCCGGATCGCCTGATCGTGGGACAGAAGCTGACGATCCCGGGATGATGTTTGTTTCGACTTTCGATTCCTGCTCAAACCCGAGTCCCGACTGCCTGCACGGTGGCTGCTTATGTTCATCAAGCTGTTAACGGCCCTGATCATGGCGGTAGTCATCGGCGCGACGGTGTTTCACATACGACAGCAACGGCTGGAGCTGATGCACGAGATCACGGTCCTGCACCGGCAGATGAACCGGGACCGTCAGGAGACGTGGGACGTGCAGGTGCGGATTGCTCAGCAAGCCCAGCCGCAGGCGTTGCGTGAAGCCTTGGCACGGGTGGGGATGCCCATGGAACCGATCGCCGTGGAGAACGCCCCTTCATCGGAATCACCCACCGGGACCGAACTGGTCCACGCCCGACATCATGGCGACAGATGAACCCCTGTACAGCGAGGCCGACCCTCACCCGACACTCCGGCCGACCGGGGCGCCGTCTGAGCTGGACCGCAGCCCGGCGCGAGTGCTGCTGGTCGGTCGGGTGATGATCGGCGTGCTGACGGTGTGTCTGATCCTGCTGCTTGGCCGGGTGGCGATGCTGCAGGTCAGCCCGCCGGAGCCGATCGCCAAGCGGGTCGGGACGCAGCGCAGCACGCAGAAGCTGATGGGCCGGCGTGGCATGATTCTGGATCGTCACGGCCGGGTGCTGGCGAGCACGCGCGTGGCGTACAAGCTGTTCGTCGATCCGATGCTGATCGTGGACCACTCGAACTTCGCGGAAAAAGTCGGGTACGGCCTGGGGTACGACCCGGTGATGATCGATCTGGCGCTAGCCCGGCGCCCCGGGAGCCGATACGTGGTGCTGGACCGACGGCTGGATGAACAAAGACTAACGGCGTTGAAGGAACTGGACCTGCCGGGGCTGGCGACGGACCCGGTGCTGGTACGGGATTACCCGCAGGGGCCTTTGGCCGGGCAGGTGTTGGGCTTCGTGGGTGTGGACGGCGTAGGGCTCGCGGGGCTGGAACGGGTGTTCGATAAGGAGCTGGCTGCCAGGCCGGGGAAAGTCGGATACCTGCGGGACGCGCGTGGTCGGCCGTTATGGGTGGATTCCGAACACTACCAGAAGCAGATCGACGGCAAGAACATCCGGCTGACGATTGATGCGGTGATCCAGTCGTATGCCGAAGAAGCCTTGGCGGAGGCGGTGACGCACTACCGTGCCGAGTCGGGGCAGCTAGTGGTGATCGATCCGAACACGGGTGAGCTGCTGGCGATCGCGAATTACCCGGGACTTGATCCGAACTATTTCAACAAGGCGGCGCCGCAGACCCGTCGGAACCGGGCGGTCACCGACGTCTTTGAGCCGGGGTCGATTTTCAAACCCATCATCTGGTCCGCATTGACCGAACTGAAGGCGGCGGACCCGAACGAGATCATCGACACGACCACGATCGGGGTCTATCGAACAAGCAAGGGGCGTCGGCTTCGAGACGCCAAGCCGCACGGCCGCATCACTTGGGACGAGGTGCTGATCTATTCGAGTAACATCGGCATGGCGATCGTGGCCGAGCGCGTCGGCGCCAAGCCGTTGTATGACGCGGTGGTGCGGTTCGGGTTTGGCAAACCCACCGGGTCCGGGCTGCCGGGCGAGGTCGGGGGGATCGTCCATCCGCTGAACAAGTGGACCCATTACTCGGTGACCAGTATCCCGATGGGCCAGGAGATCAGCGTCACGCCGTTGCAGATGGTTCGAGCGTTCAGCGCGATCGCCAACGGGGGTTGGCTGCTGACGCCGACGATCCTGCCTGTGGATACGGTGGAAGATCGCCCGGCACCGGTGCGGGTGCTGGAGCAGAAGGTGGCGGATTACACCCGGTCGGTGCTTCGCCGACAGGTCACGGAGGGCGGCGGACGAAAAGCCGACTCCAAGCTATACGCGTTGTTCGGCAAGACCGGCACCGCGCAACTGCCCAACTTCAAAGACGGCGGGTATTACCAGGACCAGTACGTGTCATCGTTCATCGCCGGCGCGCCGGTGGATAACCCCCGGCTGGTGGTCGGCTGCTTCATCACCAGGCCTGACAAGTCGATCGGGCACTACGGCGGGACGGTGTCCGCTCCGGCGGTGATGAAGGTCATGGAACAGAGCCTGCTTTATCTTGGTGAACCCCCGCTGACCCGCCCGACCGTTGATGTGCAAACGGTTCTGTTGCCGGAATAATCGGCTTGTTTGTCAACGTATCATCCGCCCGGTAGCCTGTCCTGATGACGTGACGGACTGTCATCACACGATCAGGTAATTGAGTATTCATGAACACAACTTCTCCGCCGCTTCTCAAGACCCCCTTCCACAGCTACCACGAAGAGCAGGGCGCGCAACTGGTCGACTTCGCCGGGTGGGAGATGCCGATCCGTTACGGGTCGATCATCGAGGAACACAAGCAGGTCCGTGAGTCGGGTGGTCTGTTCGACGTCTCTCACATGGGTCGGATCGAGTTTGTCGGGCCCGGTGCGAGGCGGTTTCTGGAAAGGTTGCTGACCCGACGCGTCAGTGACATGCCGGATTACGCCTGTCGGTACAGCCTCGTGTGCAATGAGCGTGGCGGCGTGCTGGATGACGTCATCGTTTATCGCTTCCCGGACAAGTGGATGCTCGTGGTCAATGCGGCCAACCGGGAAAAGCTTCTCACCCATTTCGACACGGTCCGCGGCGATTTGGACGTGAAGATCACCGACATCACCAGCAAGACGGCGATGGTGGCGATCCAAGGCCCGGCCGTGATGCCGTTGATCGGAAAATTCTCCAGCGAGGTGCCGGCGCTGAAGCGGTATCGCTTCTGCGTAAAGAACCTGTTGCTGTTCAAATTGATCATCAGCCGAACGGGTTACACCGGTGAAGACGGGGTCGAAGTCATTCTCCCGGCCAAGGCGGCGGGGATGGCGGTCAAGCTCCTGCTGAAAGACGGCGCCGACGCGGTCAAGCCTGCGGGCCTGGGCGCCCGTGACTCGCTGCGGATCGAGGCGGGGATGCCGTTATATGGCCATGAGCTGGACGAAGACACGGACCCGTTCTCCGCGGGGCTGGGATTCGCGGTCAGTCTCGATAAGGATCAGGATGAGAACGGCGAATCGTTCATCGGGCAGGAAGCGTTGAAGCAGATCCATGAGCAGGGTCCACCACGACGGCTGATCGGGGTCCGCCTGGAAGGCCGACGCACCCCCCGCCAGGGCAACGCGGTCTTGAATGAAGCGGGCGAACAACTCGGGGCGGTGACCAGCGGTTGTCTGTCCCCCACGCTCGGCCAGCCTGTGGCGATGGCGTACGTCCGGCCGGACAGTATTGACGTGGGCGGACAGGTGATCGTTGCGATCGGGTCCGGGCGGGCCAAAGGCGAGGTGATGACACTGCCGTTCTATCGCCGGGAGCGTTAAGCGCCGGTAATGAACGGCAGCCGAACCCAGATGATGAAACCTTTACTTGTGTCGTGTCAGGCGGTCCGACGACTCTTGCGTTGTGATTCGCCGTTGACCTGAGCCAAGGGTCGGTCGCTGTTGAGTCGAGCGTTGAGTTTCCGCAAGGCCTCGGCTTCGATCTGCCGGACACGTTCGCGGGTCAGTCCGACTCGCTTGCCGATCTCCTTGAGCGTCAACGGCTCTTCGCCGTCCAGCCCGTAGCGTAAACGTAGGATGGTGGCTTCGCGGTCGTCGATGACGTTCAGCAGTTGTGCGATGGTCTGCAGATCGTCTTCGAGCATGACCTGCTCGTCGGGGGTGAGGTTGCGCTCGTCGCTGAGCATCTCGGAGAGCGTGGGCCCGTCGCCTTCTCCGGTGCCGGTGCCGGGCTGCGCCGGGCGTTGGAACGCGCGCACGGCCTTGTGGATGATGCGTACCTTCTTGGGCGGCAGGTCCATCCGCTCGGCGAGTTCGTGGACGGTGGGCTGTCGGCCGAGTTCCTCCTGCAGGTCGCGGGAGGCTTTCTTCCACTTGGCGATCAGCTCGACCATGTAGGCGGGGATGTGGATCGGCTGGACCGCGTTGATCAGGGCGCGCTTGATGCCCTGCTTGATCCACCATGTGCCGTAGGTCGAAAACCGCGCGCCCATGTCGGGGTTGAAGCCTTCGACCGCCTTCATCAGGCCGATGTTGCCCTCCTCGATGAGGTCGGTCAGCGGCAGGCCGCGGTTCATGTATCGCTTGGCGATGGAGACGACGAGGCGGAGGTTGGACCGCACCATCTTCTCACGGCTGGCCATGCAGTTCTTCTCGATGATGTTCCGGCACAGCTCGCGCTCTTCCTCGGCGCTGAGCAACGGCGACTCGTCGATCTGCTTGAGGTAGATCTCCAATCCGCTCTTGACTCGATCACTTGCCATAGCCTGGTTCGTCCGGTGGATCGGGGCAAGCGGGCGTGCCCCCATACGCACCGGGGTCTTTCACGCCGCTCCGGTGGGTAGCGTCGGCGGAATCCAAGCCGGTCTTAAGCCTTGGGGAGATCAGTCTCGATGGTCGGGTTATTATCGGGTCGGGCATCTGGTACAAACCCCCTCGGTTAACATAATCGGTACGGCCGATACCGACGCGATCACGAGGAGGCTGGCGGATGAACGTGGTGTTTCATTACGGGGCATTGGGCGACTTCGTTCTCCTGCTGCCGATCCTGCGTGGGCTGGTCGGCCCAACGACGCTGGTCACGGCCTGGCCGCGTGCGGTGTTGGCTTCGCGCATGGTTCCCGGCATCACGCCGATGGACATTCAGTTGTGGGAGTTCATGCGGCTGCACGCCGAGGGCGGGCCGACGTCGGTCAGCCCGGCGATCGGGGAACTGTTCGAGAAAGCGACTGAACTGATCAGCCTGGTCAGCAATGGTCAGGATGCTTGGGCGGAGAACGTGGCCCGGCTGGCACCACAAGCTCATCGGGTCTTCGTCGAACCTCGGCCGAACGATTCGTATCAGAAACATCTGACCGAATGGCTGGCGGAGCAGATCCGTCAGCAGGGTCTGGCCATTGAGCCGGTGATTGAAGGTGAGCCGACGACCGACCCGACCGGCCCGATCGCCATTCACCCCGGCAGCGGCGGCGAGCACAAGTGTTGGCCGGCGGACCGTTATGAGGCGGTCATCCAGTCGGTGTTGCAGGCGGGCAAACCGGTGCGCGTCCTGCTGGGAGAAACGGAGATCGAACGTTGGCCGGCGGATCGGCTGGAACGCTGGCAGACAGAATACGGGGCGGAGGTTTTCGAAACGCTGGACCAACTCTACGAAGCGCTTTCAGCCTGCCGGGCGTACCTCGGCAACGATTCGGGGCCGACGCACCTGGCGGCACAGATGGGGTTGCCGACGTTGGCCCTGTTCGGCCCGACGGACCCGACGCTCTGGGCGCCGGTGGGGCGAGACGTCAAAGTCCTGTCGCCCCCCTCCCCGACGGAGATGTCGTGGCTGGAGGTTCAGACGGTGATCGATGCGATGCCGGTGGGCTGACTTGGGATCGGTCACTTCCCGTTCGTTCAGGCCGTGTGTTGCTCGAGCGGTGTGATTGGGTCTAACATGGTCGGATGCAGGTGATACTTGCCAACCCGCGTGGTTTCTGTGCCGGGGTCGAGATGGCGATCCAGACGGTGGAAAAAGCCATCGAGATCGTCGGCACGCCGTTGTACGTCTATCACGAGATCGTACACAACCGGCATGTCGTTCGGCGTTTCGAGCAACAGGGCGTGGTGTTTGTCGATTCGATCGACGACGTGCCAGCCAACGCCACGGTGATCTTCAGCGCTCACGGCGTCAGCCCGCAGGTGCGTCAGGACGCCAAGGCCCGCGGTTGCACCATGATCGACGCGACCTGTCCGCTGGTGACCAAGGTGCACATGGAGGCGTTGCGTTACGCGAAACAGGGCTATCACATCCTGTTGATCGGCCACGCCGGGCACGATGAGGTGGTCGGGACGGTCGGCGAAGCACCGGGGGCGATCACGATCGTGGAAAGCCCGGAGGATGTCGATGCGTTGCCGTACACCCGCGACGACAAGATCGCCTACCTGACGCAGACCACCCTGAGCATCGACGACGCCGAGCGGATCATCGGCGCGATCCGCAAGCGATACCCGCAGGTCAAGGAACCACCGAGCGAGGATATCTGTTACGCCACGACCAACCGACAGCAGGCGGTGCGTGAGCTGTCACAACGGGCAGACCTGGTGCTGGTCGTCGGATCGCAGAACAGCTCCAACTCGGTCCGTCTAACGGAAATCGCACGAAACGTCGGGACCGATGCGAGGCTGCTGGATGATGCATCGGAGCTCGACCCGGCGTGGTTTGAGGGTGTGGGACGTGTGCTTGTCACGGCGGGCGCTTCGGCCCCGGAGCATCTGGTTCAGGAGATCGTGCAGAAACTCGTCGACGATTACGGGGGGCATGTCGAACACGCGACGGTGGTTGAAGAAGACATGAGCTTCAACCTGCCGGTGAGCCTGCGTGTACTGGCCACACAGTCATAACCCGTGAATATCAAGTTTTCAGCCTGGCGGCGCGGCGGTCAATCGTCCTCGTCGCCGAAGAGCCGTTTCTTCGCCAACTCAGCGGCCTGAGATTCCTGCCGTTTAGCCAATAGCGCTTCGATCAGTTCTTGATCGCCGGGGACGGTGAGTTTCAGGTTCGCCGGTTCGCCGGGCACGACGCGGACCGTTTCGCCGATCGCCTCAATGAGTTGAGCGTCATCGGTCACCCCGGCCGGGTCGATGCCGCCCTCGGCAAGCTTCCGGTAGGCCTGTCGAAGCAGGGACGCCTCAAAGACCTGCGGCGTCTGCACGGCAACAAGGTTGCGCCTGTCCACGGTTTCCACCACGCGGCGGATCGTCGAGGATTCGGCATCCGAGGGACCGAGGATCGCGTCGAGCGGGTCCCTTTCCTTTGGCGTGTCGTCCTGTTCGACACGTTTGAGCGTCGCGCCCACGTCACAGGCCGGGATCACCGCCGGGAACCGACGAGCGGCGTCGAATACGCGGTCGATCAGCTCATGGCTGACCAACGGCCGAGCCGCATCGTGCACCGCGACATGCGTGGCTTGGTCGGACACGGCTTCGAGCGCTCGCATGACGGTTTCCCATCGTTCGGTTTCGCCGCCGGCGACCACCTTCAAGCCCAAGAACCCGAGCTTGTCGCCCCACCGGAACTTGAAGTCGTCGAGCTTGTCGGGCGACACCGCCACGATCACCTGCCCGACGTCCTGCCGACGGGTGAACGCTTCCACCGCATGCAGAAAGACCGGCTTGCCTGCCACTTGCAGCTCGATCTTGCTAACGCCGGATGAGAAAGCCCCCGCCGGGTTGGAAGCGAAGCGTGTCCCGGCACCGGCGGCGGGAATAATCACGGATACCGAAAAATCATCCATCGTGTACACACCTTAGCCTGCTGGTCAACGAATGATCAGGGCGTTGGGCATGAGCGTCAAGACCGGTTCGCGCTGCAACAGCAGAAGTCCCTGCACCGTGGCGCTGACACTCCGCCAGGCACGCGGGCCCAGCAGTTGTTTGGCTGTCTCAATGGTGGGTGAAGAGGACGAAGCCCGCATCTGCGGCGCCTCAACGCCGAACAAGTCGTTCAGGAACGTTTGCAGCGACATGGGCGGAGGAAGATGCAGGACGTCGTATTCGCCATCATCCAGCCCCAGTTCATCGGCCAAGTCGTTCATGGCGCGGGCGATGTTGCCCAAGTGATCCGCCAACCCGTTTTCGACCGCCTGACGCCCGGTGAACAGACGCCCCTCAGCCACCCGGTTGATATCCGGCAATCGCGTCCCCCGGCCGAGGCGGACCCGGTCGAGGAATTGGTCGTAGATCAACTGCATGGAGGCGCGGATGGTCTGGCGTTGGGTTTCGGTAAACGGTTCAACGCTGTTGAACAGGTCGCTCATCGGGCCCCGGCTGCGACGATATACGCCGATGCCGGCCCAGTCGTACAACCCGCCCAGAACGATCTTGCCGCCCACCACGCCGATTGATCCGACGATCGAGCAGGGATTGACGTAGACCCGGTCCCCGGCACAGGCGATGTAGTACCCGCCGCTGGCGGCCATCGACCCGACACTGACGTATACCGGCTTTTGTTCTCCCAGCTCGCGGACCGCCTGCCAGATGATCTCACTGGCCAGCGCCGACCCGCCCGGCGAGTCGATGCGGATCACGGCCCCCTTGATGTTGTCATCGTCGCGAACATCGCCCAGAACTTCGAGCATGGTCTTGCTGCCGATCGTTTCCACGTCAAACAAGCCGGAACCTCTCGACGATTCACCGGAGTGGATCGGGCCGGAGGCGTGAACCACGGCGATGGTGGGACGATGGGTGCGTGTGTCCGGTTCCTTGAAGAGCATGCCGAACAGCATCATGGGGTTGTTGATCGTCATGCCGCCGCCACCGAATCCCATTGAGTCATCCCAGACGAAGTTGTCGCCGAACTCGATTTCCGTGACCTCGATCAGGTCGCGGTCGGTGAGTCGATCGACGATCCGTCGGCGGAGGAAATCCGTGTCCTGCATGGTCCAACTGTCAGCGAGCCATTGTTCGACCTCCTCGACAGGCACGCCACGATTGCCGGCGATGCGCTCGATGATCTGGGAGTAGAGATCGTCCAGCAGCGC
>CAZJCN010000059.1:0-12806 GCA_964544195.1 uncultured Phycisphaeraceae bacterium
TAGTCCCCGCGACAAAGTTGTAAGTGGCAGGATTATCCTGCGGCCCACTCACCGTCAAGGGCACGGCACCGACCAGCACATCAATGGATTCACCGGCGCCGAGCAGGGTGTATTCGAAGCTAATCAACGTCACGTCGACATCAACCCCTGCACCATCTTGGAAACTCAAGGCAACCGCCTCGTTGTAAATCTGGGAACCCGAGCTGTTGGCGTAGTCGATTACCGACCCGTTGTCACCACCGATATTGGGGCCCGCAGAATCGATCCCGATCCCGTTCTGCCCTCCCCCCCCGTTGTTGGTAAGGTCCAAGGTGCCACCAACCCCACTGGCGGCTCCGATTGCGGTCACCGTCACCTTAGCCGTGGTGTCCGGGGTCACGGTCACGGACGTCTGAACCCCGGGGAGGGAAACCAGGGTCGCGTACTCGCTGCCGCTGGTAAAGCTCGCGATGATGGGGGCCGCCACGACGTGCCCCCCCATTGCGACCACCGATGCCGCCACGACCGCAGATGATAGTTTGCTGTGTGTAGTCACTTTCTTTCTCCCATCATGATTCAAAATGATTCGATCAAACTGCAGCTTAAGCTATCTGTGAATTGCGCTGTAATACGAAACGTCGACACCTATCAAAGAGCTCGGGCGTCATGCCTCAATCACCTGCGACGCAGGCCGAACACACACCCGGTCACAAACAACACAAGCGTCGCCGGCTCGGGGATCGCAGCCGAAGCGTTCGGCGGGGTACCGGCGTTCCAGTTGCCCAGCACCTCGTTCAGGTCGTCGATCCCCACAAACCCGTCACCGCTTGGGTCCGCGGCCGGATCGCCCGGCGGGACACTCTGGTTCCAGTTGCTCAAGATCAGGTTCAGGTCATCGATTCCCACAAACCCGTCCCCATTTAAGTCGCCCGCCAGCGAGACGATCGGATTGGATAGCGTGATGACCGACAGCGAGTACTCCGGCAGCTGGAAGAACAGCCCCAACGGGTTCACGGTGCCGCTGGAGATCGCCGGAGTCAGTGGCGAACCGGAGGGTTGAACGATATCCGCGAGGTAAACGCTGACGTTGCCTGTCGCGCCGGGGTCCTGCGCCTCGTAGGTCCATATCTCGTAATTCTGGTACCCGCCGTACTCCGCCATGAAGAAGGTCTGGTCCACCCCATCGCGGTTGATCACGACCAGAACCAGTTCCTGCTCGGCCACGTTCTCGAACCCGACGGCCTGGAAGACACGGTTGTCGCCTTCGCCCTCGATGTTGATAAACAGCGACGGATTGATGTCCGGCTCGACGACGTGGACGGTGTCGGCGCCACGCGCGATCTGCGAAATATGCGCAAACACCTGACCGGTCGCGTTGATCTGCCCGGCCAGAGTAGACAGGTCCGAACCCAACTGCCAGCCATTGGTCCCCATCACGTTGTGTACGTTCATCACCGTGAAGTCGTCCGGCATCGTCAGTGCGGTCAGCAGGAAGCTCGCCTGGTACAGCGCGTTCCACCCGGTGTTGGCGGTGTTACGGATCCACGTCTCCTGTGGCGAGGTCGCCGGGTCCGTGTCGTTATAAGCGATCACGTTGTATTCGGTGATCCACACCGGCAGGTCGCCGTAGTTCTGCTCGATCACCCGCGCGGCCCGCTTCATGGTCGCCTGCGGATAAGCGAGAAACGCTTTGGGCACGTTCGCCATGGAGTAGTTGTCCAGCCGGTTACCGTCCATCGTGTAGTGGTGCAGGATGTAGGCGTCGTAGAGCGGGTCATTCATGTCCGGCTGGTAGAGCTCGCCGTACAGCTCGTTGTTCCAGTTTCCGTTCCAACCGCCAGTGACCAGCGGCTCGTCGGTGAAGATCCCCTGCTCGCGCATGACTGCGCCGATCTTGGCGTTTGGGTTCAGACTGCGGATGAGCTGACTGGTGGGCTTGAAGCGCAGGGCGTAGTTGCGACCCGCCGCCCCCCCCGGCGCGAACTCGTTGCCCCAGAAATAAGTTTCGTTGTCCATCTCAACGTAGTCATAGTTATAGCCCTGATCGTGCAGGTACTGGATAAACGCCGGTTGGTCGGCCTCGCGTGTGGTGACGTTGGCCACCCACTGTGGTGTCGTGTTGGACAGTTGTGAAAATGAGTTCATCCGGTCCGGGGTAAACGTTCCCGCAGGTTGTGAATTGACCCAGTCGTTCGCGCCATTGGTGACAAACCAAGGGGACGACCAGATCGCGGTGATCTCCGGCTCGGGGATAAAGTTACCGTCCTGCCAGTCCCAGAACGACGACGGGCTCCCACCAACGTAACGCATATTATTGATCCCCAACGCCTCGACGAGCGCGGCGAAGGGCGTGTGGTTCATCAGATTATCGTAGTTCGCGAAGTTCTGGTTGCCGCCGAACACGTTCATGTTGATCGGCATCCCAGGGCCGATGCCGGCCCACGCCTCGCCGCACACCGCCGTCGCCAGCACTGCAGCCGAAAGACCGGCGGCCCGCATGCTTAAACCATTGAAACGCATAAGATCATCCTCGCTCTAAACCACACCTGCGGGGTACCTGAACCATACAACGGAATAGGCTTAACTCCACCAAAACAGGCGGAAAACTCGACAATACATGACGCTTGATCCTGTCCTAAGGCTTCAGCTCGACAATCGAAAGGCTGTAGCCCGGCAGCGTACGCACCAGTGGCCTGCCCGTCTCCAAGACAACCACTTGTTTCTGCGGATGCATCGGCCCCTGCTCCCAGACCGCCTCGTCCGCGTCATATGTCACCCGGGCCGTCTTCTCGATCGGCTCGGTCGCGAGGTACGTCGTAACCTGCGCCGAGGCGAATCGGTCGTCGCCCGGGATCGTCGCCTCGGTCGGCTCGTCACTGCGGTTGATGATCAAGTACGTCAGCCGATCATCCGACGACAACGCCGCCGCGTGCAGCGCCCCCATTGAGTCGTCGCCCTCAATCGTCACGTTCAACGGCGTGTTGCCCTTCACTGTGACCGCGTGCATCTGCTCGTGCTGACTGGCCAGGTGCGACAGATGAGAAAACAGCTGCCCGGTAGCGCTGATATCCCCGTGGTTCTCATCCACGTACATACCTAAGCCCCAACCCAGCTTCATGTTGGTAACGCTGTGGTGGTTGAGAATCTCGATAGATTCCGGGCGGCTCAGCCCGGTCAGCCAGAACCCCGCCTGGTAGAGCGCGTTCCACCCGGTGTGCGCGGTCGAAGCGATCCATTTGTCTTGGTCGGTGAGTTCGCCGTCGGGCTTCTCGTCGTTGGGGTTGCCGATCCGATAGTACCCGATGACGTTGTACTCGGTGATCCACATCGGGATCGAGCCGTAGCGCTCGGCGATCAGCCGTCCGGCACGCTCCAGAGTCGACTGCGGGTATGCCAGAAAGGCCCGGCACCATTCGGTCTTAGTCTCGTAAGCGTCGAGCCGACCAGCATCCATCACGTAGTGGTGTAAAATAAAAGCGTCGAAGTACGGCATATTCTGCGAGGACGTGATGATGCCGTTCCAGTTGGCCTGCATGGGCGAGCCTTGGTGGCCATGCTCCATAAAAAAGTCTTCCTCCCAGGCGACGATGCCGATCCTGGCATCAGGGAACAGTTCACGCACCACGCTGGTCAGGTCACGGACTCGGTCGGCATACACCTGTGCCCCCTGCGGGCCGTGGAACTCCTCGCCCCAAAAGTAGGTCTCGTTGTCCATCTCCAGATACTTCATCGGGATGCCGTTGGCTTTGAGGTGGCGGATGAAGTCGGCCTGGTCCTGGTGTCGCGTCGTGAGGTTCACCAGCCACTGCACGGTGACACCGGCTTTCTTAGCGAACGCCGCGTAGCTGTCCGGGCCGAGTGTCCCGGGGGGCAACGCCGCGGTGGGTGCCGCCAGCTCCAGCATCCAGTTCCCGTGGTTTGCCGGCCAGATCCGCGTGATTTCGTCCTCACCCACATAATGACCGGCTTCCCAGTCCCAGAACGACGCGCTGCTTCCGCCGATGTATCGCAGGTGACGGACTTCCAACGCCTTGACCAAGGCCGCGTAAGCTGCGTTACCCGGGAGGTTCTCCGGCGTGGCGTTGTTGTTGTTCGCACCGAACACGCCCGGATTCACCGGCACCCCTTCACCCAAAACCAGCTCTTCGGCGTGGAGGCAACCCGCCGAGACAAACATCAACGCCAGGCAGCAGATCGAAGACAGCATCAGATGCTTCACGTCACAACCTCCAAATCGTGTGTGGCCGCGCGTTCCAGTGGGTTTCTATACCGATAACAGCCGTATCGTGCGTAATAAAACCATAGTCATACGGTACGGCAACCGACAGACTTACTCGCCGGTCCAGAACTTCCGGTATTCTTCGGTCTTCGGCCCCTGCCACCAGCTTCCTTCATCGGGCCCCGGCATATCATCAGTCTTAAGATTGGTGACGTGACCGTCGGCAAACAGGCTGTTCAATGTATCGCGGTGGCGTTCTGCCGAGGCATCTAATACGGACACGCCATACGTCGGATCGTCTGTCAGGTGCCCCGACAACACGTTCGTCCAGAAACTGTCGATCATCGTCATGGTTTCTGAAGGGAACTTAAGTCGTCCCGGTGCTCGCCATTCTTGGACATCTTTGACGTACGGATTGATCCTCGCGGGCACCATCTCCGCGTTCATGGCATACGAACGGTTGGACATGTTATCGACGTTGGCCGCCGTGACCTTGCCGATCCGGATCGCGGCATCAACACCCTTGTCACTCTCAGGGCAGAAGAAGATGCTGTCGTCGCCCTTTGTCTTGAAGTTTTCGTTGCCTTGGAGGTAGGGGAACATGAACTTCTGGTTCCACCCGGTGTCATACGGTTCGGGCAGCGCCGGGGGTGGGCTGAGCCGGGTCCCCCGTGGTATGTAGGGTACAGGCCAGAGGTTGTCGAAATCCAGTGCGTAGGATTCCAACGCGATCCCTAGCTGTTTGAGGTTCGCTTTGCAGACCGCCGACTTCGCGGTCGCACGGGCTGCACCCAGCGCGGGCAGCAGGATACCGACCAGCAGCGCGATGATCGAGATCACCACCAGCAGTTCGATGAGGGTGAACCCCCGACGGCAGGATCGAAGTGCAGATAGGCTCATCCGAGGATCCTCCAAAGTAAAGACGCGGTTGCCACTGACACCCCGGCTCGTAAAGCCTGTTCCAGGTAACGCAACGCCCCTGACACATCACAGGCTAACCGGATGTCCCTCCAAATATCTGTATAATACAGATGCTGCCGATCTGTGTCAATCACTTCTTACCCATAAACCGGTGAAAAACACGAAGCATCCCCTAATTGACAGAGGAGCTCTTCACGTCACGAAATTGTGTTAATTACTGCAAACAATTTAATTATATATAATTATCGCAAAATACAGGCCGCATAGACCCTGCTAAAAGCATTTTTAAAATTGGAATCGCATCCTGCCATCAGGGTTGACACCGAGGGAGGTTTTGTGTATAGTACAATATGGCTGGCGGGCGCCCTTTTTGTATGAAGGACACCACAACTCACAACTGCATGTGAGTTACACACCATCAACCGCATGGCCTGAGACTTTTTTCCTAGAACACTTTGGAGGGTAATTCAGATGACACGCAACCTCACCAATATCCTCGTTACCGTGGCGATTGGTTCGTTCGCCACGCAGGCGTTCGCCGACTTCGACGACGACTTCACCGACCCCAACGCGATGGATAATTACAACAAGTTTGTCCTCGCCGAAGACTCCCCCACCTACCAAGGCGAGCCCTACTTCACCGCCATCTTCTCTCATAACCCGACCGCAGGCCAAGTGACCATTGAGATCGACACCACCTCAGCATTCAACTTCGCACGCCTGACTCGCAACGACCAAACCTTTGACGTCAACGCCGACCCTGCCGGTATCGCCGTCTGGACGTGGGCCTACGGCCCGCAGTTGTTCTTCACTCCTGGCAACAAGGTCCAGAGCCCACTGATCATCGGCATCGTTGACCCCGATACCGGCGACAGCCTCCAACTACAGATGCAGTGGCTCGCAGGCGGCGGCTTGGGTAACCGCACGGGCTACCGCATCCAAGGCAACGGGACGGAACTGACCACCGGTGAAACCTCCGTAGCTCCCTGGTCCGTCCCCTACCAGCTGCAGATGAACGCCACCGACTACACTCTGCTCATCGACGACGTCCCCGTCATCAGCGGGCCGCACGGCATGGATACCACCGGATTCGACAACGCCACCGTCTTCATGCAGCAACAAGTCACTTGGACCTATGGCGGCGCCGATCCCTTCCACGTGGGCACATTCAACTCCTTTGGTGCCGCCCACCTTACCACCGGCGGCGGCCTGACCGGCGACCTGGACGGCGACGGGTTCGTTGGCATCAGCGACCTGAACATCGTCTTGGGCAACTGGAACCAGAACGTGCCCCCCGCTGACCCCGCAGCCGACCCTTCCGGTGACGGGTTCGTCGGCATCAATGACCTCAACGAGGTGCTGAGCAATTGGAACGCCGGCACCCCGCCAACTGCCGACGCCGCGGTCCCCGAGCCGGCCAGCCTCGCGCTGATCGGGCTGGGCGGCCTGGCGCTCTCCCGTCGCCAACGCTGAGCCTACTTCCTTCCTCCAAGATTTTACGGCGACCGGCTTCACAGCCGGTCGCCGTTTTTTATACCCGCCTCATACCGATCCACCACTGTTCGGAAGGCCAAAATCCTTGGCCGTGTATAGCTCGTGTTCAATAACAAACCCACACGTGCTTTAAATATAAACTCATATAAATTAATATTTTATGATACGATGGGTTTTATGGCGTTTTCGAGCCGTGCATAACGCCCTAGACTTACATATAGTTTTAAGGTTCCGGCACCACAGTTATAGGTGGTTCCTCACGCCGGTTTTACACCGTAGATATGAGTTACACGTCATGGCCGCCGAAAACAACAACCACAAGACGTTGATTGGGCAGGTAGAAGACCACCTCCGACGTCAGATCAGAGACGGCGAGCTGTCGGTGGGATCTAAGCTACCGTCGATGCGGCATCTCAGCCAGACGATGGGTTGCAGCCTGGGCATCGTTCAGATGGCAATCAACACGCTCACGGCCGAGGGATACCTCCGCTCGCTGCCGCGCCAGGGCGTCTTCGTCGCCGAGCCGCCCAACCGCAAGCGCGACATCGCTCTGGTTCTGCCTTCCGTCTCACTGGAACCGATGGGTGCGATCATCCGCGGCGTCCGCAAGGGGCTCGTCGGCACGGACCTGCACCTACTGATCCAGGCGTCAGACAACGACTTCGACGATCAGGTCCACCTGTTGGACCACCTGGATAAGGACTATCTCGCCGGTGTGATCATCTGTCCACCGACCGCGAACGAGTACGTCAAGCCACTACAAAAATTCGCGTCGAGCGGCATCCCCTGTGTGCAAGCGACCTTTCGTTTGGACGGGCTGGACATGAACACCGTCTGCTGGGATGGCTTCGAGTCCGGGCGGATGGCGGCACAGCACATCATCAGCAAAGGTCACACCAAGATAGGCTTGGTCGGGTTCAATTCCGATTCGCGCACCGCCAAGGACGTACTCGACGGGCTGGACTCGGTATTCAAGACCAAAGGCTTCTCCGCTGCGTCACTGCCGCATTGCAACATCGACCAGCTCAAGCTCGACGCGGACCAGCCGTGGATGAACTCCGAGCGTTCGTGTATCAAATTCCTGGCTGAACACACAGACCTGACCGCCGTCATTGCCTCAGGCCATTACCTTGCGCTAGGCGCTTACCGGGCTGCGAACGCGTTGGATATCAAAATCCCCGATCGCCTGTCCGTGCTATCGATGGGTTCTGACATCCAAGCGTTTACGCTCATCGACCCGCCGGTCTCCATCGTCGACAACAGGCTGGAATCGGTCTGCGAGCGTGCGATGATGCGGCTGCTGCAGATCATCGAGGGCGATCGTGGGCCATCCACCACGATCCAGATCCCCCCCCAACTGATCGAACGCGGCAGCGTGAAGTCGATCTAACGGGCCCTTTTAACCAAACATGGCGAGTGCCACGTGTTGACCGCGCAGCGGCAAAGCGTGTGGTAATCACACTCGTTGCCCCTCGGGCCAGAGCCCGGCACCTATCCACAACAAGATTGAAACAAGAGCGTTCTTAGCTCATGCGAGTGAACCCGACAAATAACAAATACCACATCAGGGACGAACCCATGCATGGATCTGAGTGGGGGTGGCGTTAATCCGCGATGAAATCCATCACCGTATTTACGCCAACGGCAGCCGAACGGTCACGATACCCTTGGCAGGGAGTTTGATCGATAGCCCACCCTCGTCGTCGGCCTTGAGCGCCTGCATGAATCGGCTCTCGAAATCGACCAGCGCAGCGCCTTGGGTCTTCACGGACTGCGACAGCCGCTTGGACAGCCACAGCGTCGTCAACGCCTCTTTTGGGGTTGGGTTGCTTAACCGGATCTCCAAGCCGTCACCAGCCAGCCGGGTGCTGGTCACGATCGCCGACCCGTCGATGTACAGCAGGTCCTGGATCGGCGGCAGCGAGCAGGCGTGCTTGAGGTTCAGCTCGGTGTCGGCGATTCGGTCGATCTGGACCGAGCGGATTGGAAGCGCCAGCCGTTGGCTCTCGCGACCCAACTCCGCGGCATCCGGCTCGGCATCCAAGGGCTTGATCCTGAATTCAAAGTCCATGTCACGCAGCGCCTGCCCACCGATCTCACCGTCGGTAAAAGGCGTACGGCCGAACGCGCGGAAGAGCGTAGCCGCAATCGGCTTGTCCGGCCGATCCAACACCCCCGCTTCGTACACCCCGTGACTGACTACCGCCAGACCATGCGCCCCGTCCCATACGGCCACCCAGCTCTGGATCGCCTTGAGCTCCTGTGGTGCTTCACGGTACTCCGCCGCGTCTTCCGGCAGAGCGATCTGTCGACGCACCGCGTCAAAGGGCGTGTCCACCAGGTAGTCCTGAATGTCCATATCGGTCGGGAAGATCAGACGGAGCCTATGATCCTTCGCCGTGTTGTGTACGCGGGTCTTAACGTCAACCGAGTCGGCGTCCACCTTGAGAGTCAGCGTGTGTTCGATCAGCAGATCGACATCCGTCGATGACCGCTCGAATGCCTCCCGGTCGAACGACTGCGGCACGGGCATCCGTACCTTGATCGACATCACGGTCTCGTAAGGCGTGTTCGCGCGCACGGCGATCGCGGCGCTCGCACCCAGCGAGCTGACCAGCTTGTCATTCTGTGGCGGGTGGTGGTCCCATCCGTCACCGCACTCGCCGTTATCCTCCAACGTCAGTAAAGACGTGAACCAGCGTCCGGTGCGCTTATCCAGCAGGTCGATCGTGCCGTTGGGGTTGGCCCGCACCCTCAGCAGGTCGTTCTCCATGCTTGTGGGTGACGTGGCGAGGCCCTTGATCGGGCTGTATCCGCTGGCCGGGGCCTTCGCGCCCTTGGAGCGGACACGCAGCGTCTGATAGCCCATCGCCGGCAGATCCAGCCGGACCGCCACGCGCACCCGGTGCGCCTTCTCCGGACGCAACGCGCGTCGGCCTGGCAGCCAGACACGCATCTTGTCTAACTCGGTTTCCAGACGGTGGTACTCGATCACCCGGCCCGACTCGTCGGTCAGGCTGAAGTGTGGCACCATGTTCAGGCTCGACTCACGCTTCCTTTCCGCGGTCGGCCAGTTCGACGGCACGCGGACAGTCAGCTCCACCACCTGCTGCTCAATCGCCCAAGGGTTCGGGTTGAACACGACAAGTCGCTCTTCCAACTCGTCCCAATCGCTCTGCACAGCCGCCGCGATCGACCTAGCCGAACGCTCCGCGACGCCCTCGGCGATCTGTTCGACTTGACGAAATCGGTACACCATGTCCTCGTGCACCGCGTCGATACTGCAGCCACAGATCGAGTCGTGCGCGTGGTTCTGCGTCAGCAGCTTCCACGCGTGCTCCAACAGGTCGTCCATCCGGCTCTGACCCACCAGCAGATGCGACCACGCCATCATCGGCTCAGCCCAACGACAAAGCAGTGTCTCGCAACGCGCGTTGGCGCGCTTCAGCCACACTCGGCTGGAACCGCAGCCGGTAATCACCCACTGGTCGTCCACCCCCAACGGGTGCTTCGCCGGCTCAAGCAGCTCGCCCTCGATCACCCGCGTCACCCGGTCGGCTTGGCTCAGGACATCCTTCGCGTAGTCATCCAGCGTCCCCAGCTTCACCGTGCAGTTTAATTCGCCGTCCGCCATCGCCGCTTGGAGTTGCTGGATCGAACGCATGTCCGGCGAGCCGTGGTCCGCGCCGTCAAAGATCAGCGCATAGTCCGTCGCCGACTCGTCGAAATCCTGCTGAAGCAGCTTGGCGAGGTCGGTGTTGAAGGTCTTCTGGTCCGGACCCTTGGTGTGTTCGGTGAAGCCACGAACGTTCACGGCGTAGCCCCAGTAGCCGTTCTTCCCGAAGCGGTGCGAGATCAGCTCCGTGCCGTCGGCCCCGCGCCAACGCAAATGACGCTGATCGTGGATGTTTGTGCCGCGCCAAATAAACCCGAAGCGAATCCCAAACCCCGCGAAGATCTGTGGCATCTGGCTGTTGTGCCCGAACAGGTCGCAGAGGAACCCGGCGTCAGAGGGCCTGCCACCGAGGCGGCGCACCAACTCCCGACCGATACGCAGGTTCCGGATGAGAGATTCACCGGAGACGATCATCTCGTCGGGCAGCGTGTACCAAGGACCCGCAACCAGCCGCCCGTTTTCGAGCAGACGGATCACTTCCTCACGTTTATCGGGGCGGGCCTCCAGGTAATCTTCAAGCACGATCGCTTGCCCGTCACAGTAAAAGGGACCGGGCAGCGACCCGTCCTGCAGGCTGGCGATTACCCCATCGAACAGGTCAACCAGTTCCAGGCGGAATCGTTGAAAGGTGTGGTGCCACTCGCGGTCCCAGTGGCTGCTGAGCACGTAGTAGGCCGTCTTTTGTGCGGGTGTCGTGCCGGCGGACTCCTTGGGTATACCGACGACGACGGGTCCGCCGGGCATCATGGGTGTGCCGGCTTTAACGTTCTTGGTGCGGCTGTTCGCGGTGCGTTTCAAACATCAACTCCTAAATCAGGCCGTAGCTTCCATTGCAAGACCATGGCCTCAATTAACACCCCGGAACCGTCTAAGACCGGCGGGTTCACCGCGCATAAGACGTTCTATCATCCGTGTACCCAGCATGCCGAATTCTTTCACGGAATCGACCGCCGTTAAACAAACACAAAACGGGGCTAAGTCGGTGCCTAGACGCACTTTCCTTAGCTCAATTCTTGTATGATACAGGATATTGCATACAAGTCAATCCTGCAGTCCCACATGACCGCTATTTTTCTTATGATCTGACGAGTCAAATACTAAATTGTTTTTAATTGTTGTTTATTATAGGTTTATTTATAAATTATAAATATAAGTTAGTCTTATTATTGGAATGAACAGCATTATACAGCTCCCACTGATCTGTATGATTACCGACATTCTCGACAGGTCGCCCTGGCCCATGCCCCGATGGTATAGATAGCCCAGCTTCGGACGACTCAGGCCTCATCTTCATCAGCGAAGTGACACTATCCACGGTCAACGACGCCATCCGAACCAAACTCGGCGAACGCCTCGACTATCTCACTCGCACGCATACTGCCCGTGTGGTATCACTGAAATCAAAAAGTACGACACCCCGTCGACGCGCGCTGGAGCATCACCGTCGGGTGTGTCCCGCCGGAAGACCCCGAGCACGCATTCATCCTACTCCGCGGCGAAATCACCGGGTTCTACTTCAGACACCAAAGCGGGCAGTGGTTCGATCATGTTCCATTGTCCGTCCGTGAGTTCCGAATCGCGTCGTGCCATGAAAACGGCACCTTCCCATGACCGATTGGATCATAAGTGCGCCGAGGGCGTACGTTTAGAAACTATACGGTTTTGAAACGGGTTCTAGAAAAACACAAGTTTTTCATTGACACCGCCGTTCCGGCCGATACTATGGTATACATAGTATGCGTTACATAAAGGGGTCCGTCATGAAGATCGAACGGGAACTGATGCGTGGGGCCGGGCCGGTGGCGGTCTTGAAGCTGCTGGAGCGCGGGGAGATGTACGGCTATGAGCTGATCCAGGCGCTGGAAAAACGCAGCGACGGGGTCCTGACCATGGGGCAATCGACGCTGTACCCGATGCTGTACAACCTGGAAGCCAAGGGCCTGATCGCGTCGCGGCAGACAACCGCTAAGAACGGTCGGCCGCGCAAGTATTACCGGTTGACCGGCAAGGGTAAGAAGCGCCTGGCGCACGACACCGAACAGTGGCGGGCGGTCACGTCGGCGATGGCGTCACTGGGGATCACGCAACAACTTCAGGGGGCGTAATCATGAGCGACACGGGTCTGCTGCCCAAGCTCCGCAAGACACCCATGCGCGACCTGATCCGGGGCCGACTGACCGGCCGACTGGATATCGATCGGCTGCTGGAAGACTCGGGCCTTTCCGGGAAAGCCGCGGACACGGTCCGCCGGGTGGTCAAGCGCACCCGGTTGTGGCGATTGGAAAAGGTGGATGTCGCCCAAGAATTGATCGCCCACTTTCTGGATGGACAGGAAGCCGGGGCTTCGCTGGACGAGCTGATCGAAAAGTTCGGCGACGAACGACAAACCGCCAGGCTCATCCGCCGGGCGAAGAAGCGGCAGCGTCCGCTGGCGTGGCACGTGTTCGCGTGGACCCGGCTTGGGGTCGGCTGCCTGTTCGGGATGTACGTGCTCAGCGCGTTGTATCTGATGACCGG
>CAZJCN010000060.1:0-5013 GCA_964544195.1 uncultured Phycisphaeraceae bacterium
AACCGTTGCGACGCATCACGAGGGATCGCCACGACTTTTCTCCCTCCGCCTTTGGGTACCACCCAACGCCAGCGAAGTCCCTCCTGCCGCCATCGACTAACGGTTTTCGTGCTGATGCCAATCCTTTTTGCGAACTCCTCAACGGTTTCGCAAGGGCTGGCTGGGTCGTCGACGGGCATTGAGATCGATCGGCTGAGCGCATCGATCATCAGACGCAGATCCGGCAGAACCGCGGCGCCGGTCAGCAACACCGCGTCCGTGGCCTCCCGTCGGTAGCCTGTAATCCGGTAGTAGAGAAAATCCAGCGGGTAGTTCTGATCCGGATCGAGTTGGTCGTGTAGCACTTCCAGACGACGAACCTGACGCTCACGCTTGTCCGATGGTGAAAACAACAGCTGCTGCGACAGGTCACGCAAGGGCTGGCAATTAAACGTCTGATTCAGACGCCGACTCAAGGCGAGCCTCCCGCGATGGGTCGGTGGACGGTCAAGGCCGATCGTACATCCTCAGCGGTCCGGCATCTGCGATCAATCCCAGGTCGGCACACATCTGCGAAAAAAGTTCTACCGCCTGCCGTTCGCGATCACCGAAGCGGTAACTGAGGGTTTTCCCGAGATATTCTTTTGCCGACGGTGGCGACCAGCCGTGGCTGACCGCGTGCCGGGTGACAATCCGATCCAGATTAGTGAGATTTTCGTCCAACTGACGGGCCAGTTGTTCGGGAAGACCGCCGAGATTGACGTGTTGCCTCGCCATCCATACCGCGAAGACGAACGGTAAACCCGTCAGCCTTTTCCAGGCTTCGCCCAGGTCCATCTGGTAAGGGTATTGCTCGGTTGGGGGGGCATTGGTCACCACCTTGTCTCCGATCAGCAGCATCGCGGGGTGCTCGGGGAGACGTAGCTGACCGGTCGCCGAACCGATCGCATCAAACGGCACGATATCAATGTCGCGCTTGAACAGGGCGTGGAATAAGACACGCAACAACGACACACTGGTATGGCTGTCGGTATCCGCGTGGACCTGCTGAAGGGTCTCGATCGGTTCACGGCTGAACAGCCTGACCGTCTGTGTCGGCCCGTCTGACGCGATACACCCGACCGGGACCACGACCAAAGGCTCCGGAGACCGAAAGTAATCGATCACCGGGCACAGCGCGATATCCACCTGTCGTTGGTTCAGGTCCTCCAGCAGGGCGGAGGGTACGTCCAGACGGAGCCGGAGCGGTTTTTCGGGTGCGTTGTCTCGAGTCAGACCTTCGATCAGCGGCTTGGCGTTCAGATACCCGACACACCCGATCCGCCTGGCGTGATCCGATTCAGCGGTCGTGTCACACGCCGACGGCGTCATGTCCGAGGTAGGTGAGGTTTCGAAAGCCATCCAAGGATTATATCGGCACAGGAACCGGCCACACGCCATACCGTTAGATTACAGGGGGGAAGGTGTTTGATGGTTTGACCTGGCATCGCCGGGCGGTGAAGATTGGCGGCATGTCTGAACAAGAGCAAGTACCCACCGCGCAGGTGTTGATCGTGGACGACGAACCGGACCATGCCGAGGTCATGGCCGAAGCGCTGCGTCGGCTTGGTCACGTCTGCACGATCGTCAACGACCTGGATTCAGCGCTGGACGAATTGAAGCACGGCCAGTTCGACCTGATCGTCACCGACCTGGTCATGGACAACCCCGACGACGGGCAGAAAGTGCTGGCCGCCGCAAGACAGAACCAGCCTGATGCTGAGACGATCATGGTCACCGCCCACGGCGACGTGCCCACCGCCAAGGCCGCGATCAAGGGCGGGGCATACGACTTCATCGAAAAGCCGTTGGACCTGGACGTCTTCCGCACCCTCTGCACACACGCCATCCAGGCCGTCATGCTCCGTGCTCAGAACACGCAGCTCCACCAACGACTAGACGAGCAGTACGGCTTCGAGGGGATCATCGGGAACTCCCCGGCCATGCGATCACTCATCAAGACCATGCGGCAGGTCGCCAACAGTGACATCCCTGTACTGGTTACCGGGGAGTCCGGAACCGGCAAGGAACTGATCGCCCAGGCGATCCACAACAACTCCAATCGAGCCAAGAAGCCGTTTGTCCCGCTCAACTGTGCCGGGCTGAGTGATTCGATCCTGGAGGATGAGCTGTTCGGCCACGTCAAAGGTGCGTTTACCGGTGCGGAGAAGGACAGGCAGGGCCGGTTCGAGTTTGCCGACGGTGGCACGCTGTTTCTCGACGAGGTCGGGGACATGCCGACGAACATGCAGGCCAAGCTGCTGCGCGTGCTTCAGTCCGGTGAAGTTGTTCGGTTGGGGTCCAATGAGCCTCGCCACGTGAACGTCAGGCTGGTGTCGGCGACCAACCACGACCTGAGCCAGCTGGTCAAGGAAGGAAAGTTCCGCGAAGACTTGTATTTCCGTATCCGGGGCGTGGAACTGCACCTCCCGGCTCTACGCGAACGCCGAGAGGATATCCCGCTGCTGGTCCGGCATTACGTGGCCCATTACGCGGAGAAACTCGGTAAACCCGTGCCTGACATCGCCGAGGACGTGCAGAATACGCTGATGCAGTACGATTGGCCCGGGAACGTTCGACAGTTGATGAATGTGATCCAGAACATGGTTGTGATCGCAGAGGGCGATCGCATCGAACCCCGTCACCTGCCCCCCGAGGTCCGTGGTGGTGCGGGGGATCAGGACGTCGGTATCTCAGACACCGCCGGCATGAGCCTTGACCAGATCGAGAAAAAAGCCATCCGGGACGCGCTGCGAATGACAGCCGGTAACCGTGAGCAGGCCGCCAGGATGCTGGGCATCGGCGAAAGAACGCTTTACCGAAAACTCAAGGAGTACGGGCTGAAGTAGACGGGGCGATGTCTATGCCGAGATGGACACTTACCGGAGCGTGTTGTTGTTAAGTGTGCCGGACGCGATAGCGGGGAACTGAATTCATGTTGATCGGTCACGGTTTTGATCTGCATCGCCTTGAGCCGGGCCTGCCCCTCGTGGTGGGGGGGGTTCGGCTGGAACACGATCGCGGTTGCGCAGCCCACTCGGACGGCGACGTGGTGTATCACGCGGTGACCGATGCCATCCTCGGGGCGTTGGGGCAGGAGGACATCGGTCAGCTTTTCCCCGACACCGACGCAAAGTGGAAACAGGCAGATTCACGGATCTTTGTCGAAGAGGCGGTGAATCGCATGAGGGCCGCGGGGTATCACATCGGCAACCTGGATATCACCGTGATCCTTCAACACCCGAAGCTCGGCCCCCATAAACCCACGATCCGGCAAAATCTGGCTGATCTGCTGGGCTGCGAGCCGACTCGGGTGAATATCAAAGGAAAAACTCACGAGAGCGTTGACGCGCTCGGAGAAAACCGCGCGATCGCTTGTCACGTGGTCGTGCTGCTCAAGGCTGTTAACTGACCGGACATGGAGAGGGATAATCTTCTTATCCTTTTACGGGGCGGTAGCGTTCTTCCACCTCCGCCTGCCAGGGATGTACCCCACGGCTGATCGGGATGTCTCGAAACTCACTCCGGCATCGGTAACACACCAAGACTTTGCCGCTGAAAAACAGGTACACCCCCGCGTCCACCAGACCGACCACACCCAACACGATCAAGGCATAGGACAGTTCGCCCAGCCCTAGCATGACGATCGCCACCACCGCGGCCAGCGCGATCATCACGAAAGCCGTAAGTCTTGGAAACTGATGCCGGGCGTATAAATCCTCGCATCCGCAGACCGGGCAGCGACGCAGGTGCTTTTCATCATCGAAGACACGGTCCCAATTCAGGTGGACCGCCTGCGTATTGGGATGAGAGGTTCCGTCGGAATCGGAACGACCTTCCGGTTCGCCACGAACCACCGTCGGAGGGTTCTCCGGGTCCACCTCGACCGTGAACAGCTTTTCCCTGCGGGTGTTGCGCAGATCAATCCGCATAGCGTATTCTGTCCTGTAAACTCTCCGATGACAAGCATTCTCTCTTTCAGGAGCAACCATCGATGCAGGCGCTGACGCGAGAGCAGGTTCGGGCGGTGGACCGGCTGGCGATCGAGGAGCTGGGCATTCCCGGGGTGGTCCTCATGGAAAATGCCGGGCGAAACGCCACGGACGCCATCGAGCGATACATGCAGGGTCACCTCAGGTCGTTAACGAAAGCGTTGATCATCTGCGGCGGTGGTAACAACGGCGGCGACGGGTACGTGATCGCCCGACACCTGCACAACCGTGGTGTTCACGTTCACATCAGGACGCTCAAGCCGATCGACCGGTTATCGGGTGACGCGGCCATCAACGCGACGATCTGCAGGCGGATGGGGCTGGATATCGCACCGTTCGATCCGACCGAGTTGGAGCGGGGGGTGTCGGCGGACGTGGTTGTGGACGCGATGCTCGGGACGGGCTTCACCGGCAAGCTTCGGCCGGATGTGTTGGCGGCGATCCGCTCGGTGAATGCTTTGCGGAATTCATCCAGCCCTCCCGCGATCGTGGCGGTGGATATCCCCTCGGGTCTGGATGTGGACACCGGCAAGCCTGCCGAGGACGCCGTCCATGCGGACCTGACGGTGACGTTTGTGGCGAACAAGGCGGGGTTCTCTCAGCCTGAGGCCCGGGCCTATCTCGGACGGCTGGAGGTAGCAGATATCGGGGCTCCGCCCGAGTTGGTCCGGCGGGTTGGCGGATTTGACTCAAACCCGTGAATTCGCCACAATATGCGGCTCGATTCAGGCTCGGCTCAGACTTACGATGCCGGTTTGAACCCGGAAATGGACATCAGAAAGGCCCAAGCCATGCTCGATAAGATCGCTCCTGGTAGCAAGATCACGGTTAAGATCGTCAAGACGCCGACCAATGCCGCAGCCGGCAAGACCCTGCAGCGCATCCTGGCTAAGGATCCGGTCTTCCGTGCCGAGGACAACCGACAGACCAAGATCCGCAAGGTGAATTACAACCCCCGGATGCGGGGTGGTCGGCTGTATGGCGGTCGTGTCGTCAAGCAGCC
>CAZJCN010000060.1:5113-12775 GCA_964544195.1 uncultured Phycisphaeraceae bacterium
ACAACCCCCGGATGCGGGGTGGTCGGCTGTATGGCGGTCGTGTCGTCAAGCAGCCGGCAGTACTCGGCCGGGCCGGGGAAACCGGCACCATCACCGCCACGCTCGATGTCCTGCGGGATCTGGGCAGCGTCCAGCGGTTTATCGAGGTGACCCCGGCCTGATCCTGACCGGAGATACACGCAACCGACGCAACGCCCGCACCGAAGCAAGTGTGGGCGTTGTTCTTTTCGGCCGATACAATCATGCCCGTGAAGACGATTTCGCTCAGTTCGCAGGTCCTCGACAACGGCCCCGGCGCCCCGGAGCTGGCGTTTGTCAAACGGAAGAAACCGGCCTGGCTCCGTGCCAAGCTGCCCGGCGGTCCCGGGTACCAACGCCTCCGATCGCTGGTCGATGAACACGCCCTGCATACCGTCTGCGAGTCCGCCAAGTGTCCGAACCTCGGCGAGTGTTGGGGGCGCGGTACCGCCACCATCATGATCCTCGGTGATGTCTGTACCCGGTCCTGCGGTTTCTGCCATATCAAGACCGGCCGACCGCCCGTCCTCGATACCGATGAGCCTCGGCGTGTCGGGGAAGCGGTCGCTCTGATGCGGCTTCGGCACATCGTCATCACCAGCGTCAACCGCGACGAACTGCCCGACGGCGGGGCGGGGATTTGGGCGGACACCATCCGTGCCATCCGGGACAAAAGCCCCCAGACTTCCATCGAAGTCCTGATCCCGGACTTCTGCGGCGACTGGGATGCCCTGCAGAAGGTCATCGACGCCCGGCCCGACATCCTCAACCACAACATGGAAACCGTCCGCCGGCTTTACAAGGTCGTTCGTCCGCAGGCCAAGTATGATCGTTCGATCGAGCTGTTGCGCCGCTGCAAGGACGCCGGCCTGCGAACCAAGACCGGGATCATGGTCGGGATCGGCGAGACCGACGAGGAAGTCACCCAGCTCATGGAGGACGTCGTGGACGGATCGAGCTGTGACATCCTCACGATCGGCCAATATCTCCAGCCGACCCGGAACCACCTGCCGATTACGCGTTGGGTGACCCCCGAGCAGTTCGCCGAATACAAGCGGATCGGCGAGGAGATCGGTTTCGGCCATGTCGAGTCCGGCCCGCTCGTCCGCTCCAGCTACCACGCCGAGGACCAGGTCCTGAGCTTGGACGAGCAAGCCGGTTGAGGGCGGGGCACGCGCTGATCCAGCGATCCATCGTCCCGGCTGCATACCCGGGCATGTCCGCTCGGTTGTGTCGCCTTGACGCTGCCGACGGATCGGGCTAAGTTTCGGGACTCGCAACCGTCGGTCACCACACCGGCTATGAATCCTCAACCTTCCAGCGGAACCCCAATCATGGCGATCGAAACGCTCTACGACAAAGACGGCTCCCTCGACGCACTGGCCGGCAAGACCGTGGCTGTGATCGGCTACGGCAGCCAGGGCCATGCCCACGCTCAGAACCTGCGCGACTCCGGTGTCAAGGTCATCGTGGCCAACCGCAAGGAGTCGGCCAACGGCAAGCTCGCGGTGGAGCACGGCTTCGACCCGCTGCCGGTCGATGAAGCCGTCAAGCAGGCGGATGTCCTCATCCTGACCCTCCCCGACGAGGTCCAGCCGGAGGTCTATGAAAAGTCGATCGCTCCGCACCTTCGGCCGGGGATGGTGCTCGGCGCGACCCACGGGTTCAACATCCACTTCAAGACGATCGTCCCGCCTGAGGATGTGGACGTCATCATGGTCGCCCCCAAGGGGCCGGGCCACACCGTCCGCAGTGAGTTTGAACGCGGCGGCGGTGTGCCGTGTCTGTTGGCGGTGCATCAGGATGCCTCCGGCAAGGCGTTCGATATCGCGATGGCCTGGGCGATCGGTGTCGGCGGCGGTCGCAGCGGCATCCTCAAGACCACCTTCAAGGACGAGTGTGAAACCGACCTGTTCGGTGAGCAGGCCGTGCTCTGCGGCAGCCTCAGCGCCCTGATCAAGGCCGGGTTCGAGGTCCTGACCGAAGCCGGTTATCCGCCTGAGCTGGCGTACTTCGAGGTCTGCCACGAGCTGAAGCTGATCATCAACCTGATCGAGCGCGGCGGCCTCAACTACATGCGTTACTCGATCTCCAACACCGCCGAGTTCGGCGACTATCACACCGGCCCGAAGATCATCGACGCCGACACCAAGAAGCGTATGCAGCAGGCCCTCAAGGACATCCAGGACGGCACGTTCGCCCGGATCTTCCGCGAGGACTATGCCAACGGGTTCAAGTGGTTCAACGAACAGCGTGAGAAAGACCGCAACCACCCCGTCGAACAGATCGGCAAGGAGCTGCGCCGCATGATGCCTTGGCTCAAGCCGGTCGAGATGTGATCGACACACCGAGCCGACGGCGATATCCAACGAATCCGACTTGATGAAGAAGGCGTGCCTCGGCATGCCTTCTTTTTTTGAGTGGTGTGGTGTGCTATCTCATGGTTGGCTCGCTTTTCACATAGGATCATCGCAACCCGGCGAGACTCCGGGGAGATGGCGGCGTCGGGTCCGCGGGACCGGGTCGCTCCCGTTCGCCGTGGCTCCATCATCGCCGGGGCGAAGTGCTCTCAAAGGCCCCGCCCGAGGTTGACCGCCGACATCGGCGGGGGAGGGGCAGCCCGTGTATCCCGGTCCTTCATAGCAGCGGATACTCAGTGAGAGTCATCATTCGCCATCGCGGGTTGTCGTCGAGACGACCTTTTTCATCGTCCCTACATAGAAGGAGCAAAAGCCGGTTCTGCGCGCACAAAAACGTCCCAAACCTCAGGCTTGGGTACTGCAGGTGTTGCGCCGGCAAAGACTAAGCGATTTGAGTGTCGGCCCGATTTTTGTGCCGGCGCTTCATCGGTTTTGTGCGCGCCGCCGGCTGGATCAAAAAGAAGCTGGGCGATCAGTCCTCGCCGTGCTCCTGCTTGTAGGCGTCGAACTCACCCTTGGCCTCGGCCTCATCGAGGTACTTCTGGAAGTCGTTGAGCTTGTAGCTGATGAAGCAGAAGGCATGATGGAGGGTCAGCCATTCGATGTCGGTCGGGTCCTCATCGAGGTCCTGACGCATGCGGTTGAGTTCGGCGAGGAAAGGTTCGACTTTCATGGTGGTTCTTATCTGGTTCGGGGTGGCGAATCTTTCATCAAGTCACGGCCACAGGAACGAGCGGGGCGGTCGGTGGATTAGGGTGGCCACCGGTTGCTGGCGGACCAGTCCCCAGGCTCTCCCTACGCGACCGCTTGCGTGATCTTTTGCGCGGCATCGGTCAGGTCGCTGCCGACGATCATGGTGGGGATGTCGGCCTTGGCGTCCTCCAGGATCTTCCGGGCTGCCTCGACGTTCGTGCCTTCGAGGCGGACGACCAGCGGGACCTTGAAGCCGACTTCCTTGGCGGCGGTGACGATGGCGTTGGCGATGGTGTCGCACTTGGCGATCCCGCCGAAGATGTTGACCAGCACGCCCTTGACGTTGGGGTCTTTGAGGATGATGCGGAAGGCCTCGGTAACGGCTTCTTCGGTCGCGGACCCGCCGACGTCGAGGAAGTTGGCCGGCTCCTGGCCGTGGAGCTTGATGATGTCCATGGTCGCCATCGCCAGCCCGGCCCCGTTGACCAGGCAGCCGATGTTGCCGTCGAGCTTGATGTAGGTCAGCCCGAACTGCTTGGCGTGGGCCTCGGCGGGGTTTTCCTCGTGCGGGTCGGCCAAGGCCTGGATGTCGTCGTGACGGAACAGGGCGTTGTCGTCGAAGTTGATCTTGGCGTCGATGGCGAGCACCCGGCCGTCGGGGTTGGCGTCGTCCGGCGGGGTGAGGACCAGCGGGTTGATCTCGGCGAGGCTGGCGTCCTTGGCCAGGAACAGCTTGACGAGGTTGGTCATGATCTTCGCCGCCTGTCCGACCTGCTTGCCGGTCAAGCCCAGCAGGAACGCGATCTTGCGGGCTTGGAAGGGGAGCAGCCCGGCGATCGGGTCGATCGGCTCACGCAGGATCTTATCGGGGGTCTCGGCGGCGACCTTTTCGATCTCCACGCCGCCCTCGGTCGAGGCGATCAGGACCGGGTTCCCCGCGGCGCGGTCCACGGCGATGCCGAGGTAGTATTCCTTGGCGATATCAACCCCGGCGGCGACCAGCAGCTTGCGGACGACGACGCCCTCGGCGGTGGTCTGCGGGGTGACCAGGGGCTTGCTGAGAATGGTCTCGGCGGCCTTGCGGGCTTCCTCGGCGGAGCGGACGAGCTTGACGCCGCCTCCTTTGCCCCGGCCCCCGGCGTGGACCTGAGCCTTGACCACGGCCAGCGCGGCCCCGTGTTTCGACGCCAGTTCCTCGAAGGCTTCCCCGGCCCCGGCGGCCGAGTCCACTACGATCCCCGGCGGGACCGGGACGCCGAATTGTTCGAGCAGCTCACGCGACTGGTATTCGTGGATATTCATAGGCTTGTGCGTGTTTCAGGGGTTGTGATTCGGTATATCCGCAGTTTCCAAGCGGGAGCTTGGGATCATATCGGGCGATGGGGTTCACGCCAAGCAGGGCAATGGCGGTTGCGCGGTCCGCTAAAGACATGAAATGGGCCCGATGAACCCGCGGGGCGGTTTGGACGATATAATCCTTAGCAGTGAAACGACCTGAGACACAATCCAACAGCCCAAACGGGGGTCATGTCGGCCTGACGTCCGTGCCGGCGCTGACGCTGGCGCTGTCGGTGTTGTTGTGTGTCGGGGCGATGTCGGACGGGGCGTCGGCGGCGGCGGTGGTGCAGACCCTTCAGCGTCAGGCGGCGACCGCCGGGGAACGGGACTCCGTCGCGACCCTGATCTCGAGCTTGAGCGAGGCGGCCCGCAAACTCTGCCAGCACCACACCGGGCAGGCGGCAGCGGTCATGCCGACCTCGAATGATCCGATCGCCAAGGATGAACCGACGGCGATCCGGGCGTATGTGCCGGCCGGGCGAAGCGATACGCGAGGCCCGATCCTGATCCACCAGATGAATCTTCCCCCTCCTGTAGCGGTGTTCTGATCCCGCGGCGATTTCCCGTTTCCATTTTTTGATTCAATCCAGGCAGTGCCGGCGCATGGCGTGGTCGCGTGACAGCGGCTTGATCGTCATGACCCGCTGCGATCCCAGATATTCCGGGCACGATCCTAAAGAGAGAGACATTATGGTTGTTCAATACATCAGCAGGCCCTTCGTCAAGGTGTTTGGTTCTCGTAACGACCGACTGCTCAAGCGATACAGCCGACGGGTCCAGCAGATCAACGCGCTGGAGCCGGAGATGCGGAAGCTGACCGACGAGCAGTTGAAAGCCAAGACGGAGGAGTTCCGTCAGCGAATCAAGGACGGCGAGTCCATCGACGCGTTGCAGGTCGAGGTAATGGCGGTGGCGCGCGAGGTCATGGACCGCGCGGTGGGGGTCCGCAACATCTTCAACCCGGAGGCGGGTTTTGATCCGTCGCAGCTTCCCGAGCACCTGCAGCCGGTGTATGCGCAGATCAAGGAGCAGGCGGAGTCACTGGAGCCTGAGCCGGTGCTGGGCGGGGAGCCTGCGCCCGGGTGGATGCAGGTCAAGATCCCGGTGGAGCTTTACGAGGCGGTGCGAGAGATCTATCCGAAGTCCCGCCCGCCGTTCCGTGCCCGGCCGTTCGACGTGCAGTTGATCGGCGGGATGGTGCTGGGCGAGGGCAAGATCGCCGAGATGAAGACGGGTGAGGGCAAGACGATCGTGGCGCCGCTGGCCTGTTACGTGGCCTGCATCGAAGGGCTGCAGTGCAGCGTGGTGACGGTGAACGACTATCTGGTGCAACGTGACCGGGACTGGGTGTTCCCGTTCTATTACCACCTGGGGCTGACGGTCGGGGCGATCCACCCGATGCATGCCCAGCCGCCGGAGAAGAAGTTCGAGGCCTACCAGTGCGACGTGCTGTACGGGACGAACAGTGAGTTCGGCTTCGACTACCTGCGCGACAACATGAAGCTGAGCGTGGCGGAGCAGATGCAGAAACGTCGCGACTTCTGCATCATCGACGAGGTGGACTCGATCCTGATCGACGAGGCGAGGACGCCGTTGATCATCTCCGGCCCGGCCCACGACAGTGCGCCGCGGTATGAGCTGGCTGACGAGGTGGCGGCTCACCTGATCAAGATGCAGCGTGACTGGGACGCGGCGAACAAGAAGGTCGAGCAGGCCAAGATGAAGATCAAGGGGTTGGAAGGGGACATCCGCAACTCGCGTGACAAGGCCAAGGCGGCGCGGATGCGCGAGGAGATGAAGGCGTTGCAGGCGAAGCTGCCGGAGCTGGAGGCCGAGCGCGACAAGCACGTGCAGTATTACGAGGTGGAGATGGAGCGCAAGGCGGCACACCTGACCCACGAGGGCATCGCCGAGGCACAGAAGAAGGCCGGCATCGGGTCGTTCTATGTCGGCGACAACATGGACTTCCCGCACCTGTTGGAAAACGCGATCCGCGCGCATGCGGTTTATCAGCGTGACAAGGATTACGTGGTCCGTAACGGCGAGGTGATCATCGTCGATGAGTTCACGGGGCGACTGATGATCGGCCGGCAGTGGTCCGACGGCCTGCACCAGGCGGTCGAGGCCAAGGAGAAGGTCAAGATCAAGCAGGAGACGCAGACGCTGGCGACGGTGACGCTGCAGAACTACTTCAAGCTGTACAAGCGTCTGGCGGGCATGACGGGGACGGCGATCACCGAGGCGACCGAGTTTATGGAGATCTACGGGCTGGACGTGGTGTGCATCCCGACGAACCTGCCGGTGATCCGCATCGATCGGGATGACCTGATCTTCCTGTCGGCCAAGGACAAGTGGAACGCGATCACCGACGAGATCAAGCGGATTCACGACGTAGGCCGGCCAGTGCTGGTCGGAACCACGAGCGTGGAGAAGAGCGAGATGCTCTCGCAGATGCTCACCAAGCGCTACGGGATCAAGCACGAAGTGCTCAACGCGAAGATCGACCAGGTCGAGCGTGAGTCGAACATCGTGCAGAACGCCGGCGAACTGGGGGCGGTGATGATCGCGACGAACATGGCGGGGCGCGGCACGGACATCAAGCTGCGCCCGGTCAAGCGGGAGGACCTGATCCGCCATTGGCAGCAGCGCAACCTGATCCCCGCCGCTGCAAAGCCTGAGATGTCGGACGAAGAACTGATTGACATGGCGTATCGGCATCAGCTCAAGACCGACCTTGGTTTGAAGGACAGCGAAATCAAGGACCTGTCGCCGGATGAGGTGAAGCTGCGGTTGTTCCGGCACTGGGTGCACCGGGACGCGTATGTGGACGAAAAGAAAGCGGCAAACATGACGCTCGAACAGTGTTTGGACACACTGGACCGGCTGCCGGAGTATCAGCGACACCGCCTGAAGATTTATACGAATACGGAAGAGATGGGCGGGCTGCACATCATCGGGACGGAACGACACGAGTCTCGGCGTATTGACAACCAGCTGCGCGGTCGGTCCGGCCGTCAGGGTGACCGGGGTTCGAGCCGTTTCTTCATCAGCCTGGAAGACGACCTGATGGCGATGTTTGCCGGCAAGACAACGATGACCGCGCTCAGCAAGCTGGGGATGAAAGAAGGGGACGCCATCGAGCACCGCTGGGTGACACGAAGCGTCGAGCGCGCACAGCGCAAGGTCGAAGAAC
>CAZJCN010000061.1:0-1935 GCA_964544195.1 uncultured Phycisphaeraceae bacterium
CGCCAGCACCGCGCCGATCAGCAATGGGCCTCGGGATTCTCTTTCAATCATCACGGCACCTGCCTGCTGCAGTGAAAACACCTTACGGGGCGGCACGTTCCCCGACGATGTGAAACTCGGTCAGCCCGGCCCGACGCACCCGCTCGATCAGGCTGATCAATAACGGGCCACGGTCCACACTTGCTCCGGCTGGTTCATCCCCTCGCGTTTCTTCCAGTGCCAAAAATAACTTCGGCGGGTCGTCCTCCGAAGCCATCCGCTTCAGCCGGTCATCCAGCGCCTCGGAGTCGATCGGCTGACGATTCAGGTAAAGTTCCCCTTGAGCATCCACCGTAATCGCCACCACCGACGTCGGCTCGGCTGTCTCGCCCGTCGTCAACGCCTGAAGCTGAACCGGCAGGATCTGGGCCTGCACCATCGTGATCATCGTGTAAATGAAAAAAGTCAGCAGCAGGAAGATCACGTCGATCAATGGCATGACTTCGATGCGTGGGCTCAGGTCGTGTCGGCGAAGGATAGCCATGACGGTATTATAGGAGCCAACCGATACCGGGCTGCGGGCAGGCAAACAACCCCGGCAAAGAACACATCAACCCTTTTCAAGACGCCTGCTCATGACGCCCGATAACATGTCCATACCTCGCAACATAAGGGGACACAGGATGTCAGAGGAGCAGAATCAGGCAAGCCAGAATGAAACGACACCCACGGAAGGCAAGCCGTCCAAAGACGCCTGTACGATGGCGATGCTGGCGCACCTGCTCGGGATCGTCACCGGGTTCGTCGGCCCGCTGATCATCTGGCTGGTCAAGAAAGATGAGGACAAGTTCGTCGATGACCAGGCCAAGGAAGCCCTCAACTTCCAGTTGACGGCGCTTATTCTCTATGTCGCCTGCAGCGCGACGTCCTGCCTGATCATCCCCCTGTTCATCATGGCGGGGGCGTGGATCGCGGTGCTCATCCTGTCCATCATGGCCGGGATGAAAGCCAACGAAGGGGAAGTGTATCGTTACCCGGTCGCGCTCCGCCTGATCAAGTGACGCTGTCAGCCGACACCCGGTAGGAAATCGTGGCGACGCTGTCTTATCTGCGCAGTGAATCCCACGCCGACTCGATCTCGTGATCGGGCGTATCGTTGACAATGCTTACCGCTCCGAGCCGGTCCGGCAACACCAGACGGATGCGCCCATCAGCGACCTTCTTGTCACTTCGCATGATGGACATCAGCCGTGCGGTTTCGGGAAGGTTCTCGGCGGAAGTGGGCAAGCCGATCTTGTCCAGCAGCGATGTCAAACGATCCGCGACGTGAGCATCACAGCGTCCCAGGCGCACCGCCAACCGGGCCGCCGCGACCATACCCAGCGACACCGCCTCGCCGTGGAGGAATCGGCCGTAATCCGTCCCCGCTTCGATCGCGTGGGCAAACGTATGCCCGAAGTTCAGATGAGCGCGAACGCCGGCTTCTTTTTCGTCCTCCATGACCACCGCCGCCTTGATCCGCACGTTACGTTCGACCAGCTCAACCATCACGTCGGGCTTCAACGCCAGAATCTCGGGAATATGTTGATCGATCCAGTCGAAAAGCTCGGGGTCACGGATCACGCCGTGCTTGACACATTCCGCCAGCCCGCAGATCAGCTCTCGCCTGGGGAGGGTTGACAATGTATCGGTATCCACCACCACACACACTGGTTGATGGAACGCGCCGATCAGGTTCTTGCCCTGCGGCATGTTGACGCCGACCTTCCCGCCCACGGAAGCATCCACCATCGCCAACAAGGTGGTCGGGCATTGCACGAACGGGACGCCTCGCAGGTAACTGGCGGCAACGAACCCGGCGGTATCCCCCACGATCCCCCCACCGAGCGCCACGACCGGGCTTTTTCTTTCCAACCGTTCGTTGAGCAGTTGGTGGTAGAGCCGTTCGACCGTGGC
>CAZJCN010000061.1:2035-6738 GCA_964544195.1 uncultured Phycisphaeraceae bacterium
GATCCGTGCTGTTGGCTGTTCGTAGTGGGTCCAACCACCGATCGGTAGATTAAATCCTGATGCCTGATGGATTTCCGGGTCGACGACCCAAAGCGTCAGGCTGATGATACGGGCCGTTTTCCTCATCAGGAAACAGTCGGCCGGGATCATCGTGGGCAATTGCGTTATCATCCCCGCTTTCCAGCCCACAATTGACTACGGAATGGTAAGTGATGACCAGCGCTACCCAACCCGGTTCAGCCCCCACCGCACTGGAACTGCCGGCAGGCGTCGAAGGACAAGTGGTCCCGATCGTGGACTTCGGCTCACAGTATGTGCAGCTGATCGCCCGGCGTGTCCGAGAGGCCGGGGTCTACAGCCTGCTGGTTTCACCCAATATCAGCCACGAGGAACTTCAGGCCCTCAAGCCCAAGGGCATCATCCTGTCCGGCGGGCCGGCCAGTGTGTACGAAGACAACGCCCCCACCTGCGATCCCCGACTGTTCGAACTGGGCGTACCGGTGCTCGGGATCTGCTACGGCATGCAGATCGGATGCACCCTGCTGGGGGCTGAAGTCCGTAATGCCCACGCCCGGGAGTACGGCGGGGTTCGGCTGAACATCACTCAGCCCAACGACCTGCTAAAAGGCGTTCCCACACACACGACCGCCTGGATGAGTCACGGCGATCAGGTTCAGGAACTGCCCGAAGAGTTTATTTCCCTGGCGCAAACACAGACCTGCCCCTATGCCGCGGTCAAGCACAAGACCAAACCTTTCTATGGCGTGCAGTTTCACCCGGAAGTCACGCACACGCCTCATGGTTCGGACATCCTCAGCAATTTCCTTTTTAACATCTGCCGATGTGCCGGCAACTGGCGGATGACGAACTTCCTGGAACACGAGGTCGAACGTGTCCGTGCCAAGGTCGGCGATAAGCGGGTGATCTGCGGGCTGTCCGGCGGCGTGGATTCCTCAGTCGTCGCCGCGATGCTCTCCAAAGCCATCGGCAAGCAACTGACGTGCATCTTCGTGGACAACGGCCTGCTGCGAAAAGGCGAGCGTGAACTGGTCGAACAGACCTTCCGTGGACACTTCGACCTGGACCTGCGCGTGGTCGATGCGGAACAGGCGTTCCTGTCGGACCTGAAAGGCGTGACCGACCCTCAGGAAAAACGCAAACGGATCGGCCACCGCTTTATCGAGGTCTTCAAGCAGGCGTCGGCGGATATCCCGGACGCGGCGTTTCTCGCTCAGGGAACGCTTTACCCCGACGTGATCGAGTCCGGCCACGGCTACTCGGGCGCAGCCGCCAACATCAAGCTGCACCATAACGTCGGTGGGCTACCCGAGGATCTCGGTTTCGACCTCATTGAACCATTGCGCAACCTGTTCAAGGATGAGGTGCGTCAGCTCGGCGCGGTGCTGGGCCTGCCGGAGCAGATGGTCTGGCGACACCCGTTCCCCGGCCCAGGGCTGGCGGTGCGCGTACTCGGTGAAGTGACACGTGATCAACTCGATCTGCTGCGGGAAGCCGACGAGATCCTGCTGGAAGAGATCGTCGCCAATAATCTCTACCGCAAGACCGCGCAGGTTTTCGCCGTGCTACTGCCGGTCAAGGCGGTCGGGGTCATGGGGGACGGACGGACACACGAACAGGTGGTCGCGATCCGTGCGGTCGAAAGCCAGGACTTCATGACTGCCGACTGGGCAAGGATCCCCTTCGACGTGCTGGCGACCATCAGCAACCGGATCATCAACGAGGTCCGGGGCGTCAATCGGGTGGTCTACGATATCTCCAGCAAGCCCCCCGCCACGATCGAGTGGGAATAAGGCCTGTGGGAACGAGTCTCACAAAACACTGCGACAGAATATTCAGGCGGCTTCGCCGGTGTTTTCCGACTCCTCAGCATCAGAGGCTGCTTCGAGGCCTTGGCTGTCATCAGGGATCGGATCGGCCTGTCCCATCGCGTCCGTAAACTGACACAGGTCGATGGGCTCGTTGAACTGAACACCTATCTTGTGAACAGTTCCACTGATGTGGTTGCAGTGTTTGACAACCCCATCCAAACACATCACTTCGCCGTTCTTTTTTTTCAAGATTACGCGACAAGCAGTACCTTCATACACATACGATCCGTGCAGAAACCCGATCCCCCCTTCGCTGAGATCTCGTGACCGAACGATGTACTTGGCCCATTGCGTAGCCGAAACCTTGATCGCCACAGCGATCTGGGCCAACTTCTTGTATTCAACGCGAATGTGCCGCCGCTGCCCCGTATAATTAGAAGGGGCGTTATCCAGCTTACGAGCCAGTTCCGCCCACTGCTCGTCGGTGAGTTTAAGCGTGTCGATCAGACCGGATGGATTATTCGCATGCTTAGACATAGGACTCCCCCGTTTGGTTGTGCGGGACTCGTTATTTATCGGCGATTCAATTTCGACGGATAAGCCGGATCTTATATAACCTTCTTAGGACCTCGGCTTACCTCTGAGATATGAGGATAATCTCGGATTAATATGAATTACAGCCAGCCAGGAACTGACCATTATTATTGATCTCCCATATCTGAAATCGTGTCTGGCCTTGTGCTTAATCGGCACGGTCGGTTATATCACCGGCTGCTCCGCTCCCGAGCGCGACAGCCGAACAACCGTACCCATGCCGACCTCCGAGCCGACGGCCGTCGCGTTCTCGGTTAACCAGCCGGCCAACCTGCCGGATAAACTGACCATCCCACTCCGGGAACACCGTGGGTACCTGTTTGCACCGGCAAGAATCAACGGTCGATCAGCCGGGCTGTTCATGTTTGATACCGGAAGCAACCTGCCGGTCATCTCGACCGGCGTCGCGGAGCGGCTGAACCTGCCGGCAGCCGGGACCAGCAAGGCGGTGGGTATCGGAGGTTCACAGGGTTTTCAATACCGAGTAATCCAACACCTCGAGTTCGGCGGGCTGGAAGTCAAAGCGAACCGAGTCGCCGCGATCAGCCTTCATGGGATGAGTCGAGGGATCGGTACAAGCGTCGCCGGCCTGATCGGCATTCGCGAATTGAACGGCCTGCCTTTTACATTGGACTATTCAGACAACACACTGACAATCTATCGCCCCGATGCGTTCGTGCCACCTGAGGGGGTCCAACCGACTCGAGCCCGCTTTGATTTTGCCGGCCTTCCCGTAGTCGGTGCGGAGATCGGTCAGGGCCACCGGGTTTACCTGATTCTCGACAGCGGCGCTGACAACGACCTGACCCTACCCAGAAAATGCCTGTCGCTCTGGCCGGACATCGTCAGCACTCCCGGCAGTGGTGCCGGACGCAGTTCCGGGATCGGTGGCGCGGTCGCCAGCACACGCACCTGGATCAAAACCCTGAAAGTCTTCGGCCTGACGCTCCACGACATGCCTGTTCAATTCGAGCAGGCGCCTGATATTTTCAACCGTCAACCCCGACCGATCGGACGGATCGGCGGATCCTTTCTCAAAAACTTCCGACTCACCGTCGATCCCAAACGCAGCCTGATCTGGGCGGAATGGCTGCCGGGCAGACAAAAGCCCTGATCCTGCACTGCCCACTCACTCAAGCCACGTCCGGTAATCGATATGCCAGCCGGTAATCTCGCCTATGGGGAGAGGCCGGAAAATCGCGTCGCTGATTGGTCGATAAAGACATGGGAAGTCATCTGGCCCGGCCGACTCTCGGCCAAACGAGACGCACGCGATGCCGCAATCGCATTTCGAAAAGCTGATTATCTGGCAGCGCTCGATGCAGTTGGTCGAGTTTGTGTATCGTCTGACCCGGCAATTCCCGGCCGATGAAAAATCCGGCCTCGCCGCCACCCTGCGAAGGACCGTCACCGGTATACCCGCGAAAATCGCCGAAGCCGACGGTTGGGACGACCCCGAAAAAGTCAGCCAGGCATTGCACGGCGTCCGTGGAACCATCCGTGAGTTGCAGACCTACACCGCAATCTGCTACCGCCTTGGGTTCCTCGGATTCCTGCGGTACAAGTCGCTTCGTCGTCAGCTTGCCAAACTTGATCGTGCTCTGCTTGCACAAGCCGACCAACTCGTCGCTCCGCCCAAGGCGCCGCTTCTCAAGCCTCGTCTCGCAGCCTGATCCACATGTGCCTCATCGCTGGCATCGCACGGCTGATCCGCTAGGATGCGGCCGTCATGCAGCCTACCCAGACGGAAACAGATGTGTTGATTGTCGGTGCCGGCCCGATCGGCCTCGAATTGGCGGTCGTGCTCAAGCACATGAACGTGCCTTACATGCAGGTCGATGCCGGCCAGGTCGGTCAAACAATCTCCTGGTACCCCAAACAAGTGAGATTCTTCTCCAGCCCGGAACGCATCGCCATTGCGGGCGTCCCGTTGACCACCACCGATCAGGAAAAAGCCACTCGCGAACAATACCTGGCCTACCTGCGACAAATCGTGCTGCAGTTCGGCCTTCAGATACGCACGTATGAACGGGTGACCAACATCTCCACAACAGGTGAAGGTTTTGAAGTCACCACGAATCGTCGGGATGGCACGTATACCTACCGATGCCGATATGTCGTGTGTGCAATCGGCGACATGCATAAGCCGAGACGGCTGAACATCCCCGGCGAAGACCTGGAACACGTCAGCCATTACTTCGACGAACCGCACCGTTACTTCAGGCAACAGCTCCTGATCGTCGGCGGGCGTAATTCTGCCGTCGAAGCCGCGATCCGTTG
>CAZJCN010000061.1:6838-12735 GCA_964544195.1 uncultured Phycisphaeraceae bacterium
GCTGGCACACAGACGAAGTTCCGCTTGTTCATTGAAAACTGCCACCCACACGTCGCGAAAATCGCCAAGGCGATCACCGGTCAAGACCCCCCGCCGGGCTTGATTAATGATGCCGCGAAACGCTATCAACTGCCCGAAAGTTAGTTGACCGGGTTTCTCAGGCTCATCCCCGCATATCAGCCAGAAAAGGGTACTTACGCCGGTAGTCGCTCAGCTCGTGGTGTTCCAGCTTCGCTGACAGCACGACCGGCTCATCGCTGGCTTGAGCCAACACCCGACCCCGTGGGTCCACGATCATGCTTAGCCCCGGGTAATGAAGCCGTGGATCGTATCCCGTTCGGTTGACGCCGACGGTAAACGCCTGATTCTCAATGGCGCGCGCAGACAACAGCGTGGTCCAGTGCGCCGCACGCGAATCAGGCCAGTTGGCGATCACTACGTATACTTCCGCGCCAAGTCGAACCGCCTCACGGAACCGTTCCGGGAATCGAAGGTCGTAACAGATCAACGGCGCTATCGTGAAGCCCGCGTAGCTGAACGTCACCACCGACTCACCCGCGCGGTAGTGTTCGTGTTCACCGCCCGGCGTAAACGGGTGCATCTTGGTGTACCAGGCCAACTCCTCCCCGTCCGGCCCGAACACCACCGCCTGATTCAAACCTCTACCGGCCTCGTCACGTTGCACCACCCCGGCCACTACTGCGGACCGGTAACGGGCGGCAAGGCCCTGAAGAAACCGCCGGCTATCGCCCCGGTCGTCCGCCGCCTTGTCCGCGTGCATGGTAAAACCGGTGTCGAACATTTCGGGCAATACGATCAGCGACCCACTAGGAATCCTTTGATCCGCCAACATCCGGTCCACCAGCGCATGGTTGGAAGCCTTGTCTTCCCAGACGATGTCGTACTGGCAGGCGAACACATGCATACCGTCAGGATATCACGATGGGGGCGTCGAGTTGCCCGGAGATGCTGATAAAAAAACAACCCCGCCGGCGATGACCGACGGGGTTGCGTTGAGTGCTAAAGGCGATGCTGGATTACCAGCGGTCGCGCCCGCCGCCACGGTTGCCGTAGCCGCCGCCACGCGGACGATCGGTCTTGGGCCGGGCTTCGTTGACGGTGAGGGTACGGCCTTCGATCTCGGTGCCGTTGAGCGCTTCGATCGCGGCGTTAGCTTCACCGGCATCGGGCATGGTGACGAAACCGAACCCGCGGCTGCGGCCGGTCTCACGGTCGGTCACGACAGCGGCTTCCTGCACGTTGCCGTAGTTGGTGAACAAATCTTCCAGTTCCTGTTGGGTGGTACGGAAGTTGAGGTTGCCAACATAGATCTTCATCAAAACGGTCTCCATTCAAAACGAGACTTAGTGAGGCTGACGAGGCATTCAAACAATGGAGGCCGCGTTGCATCACGAAACAGTAAAGGCCGCGCGACTGTCGCACGGCCACACACGAGTATTATACCTATCGACTACACTTTAGCAACCGTTGATTGCTTAATTCACAAAAAACAGGCCTGCCAGAACACCAGCCCCGATATTAACCCGGTTGAAGGGGTGATGTATCACTTCATCAGACCTCAATAGCCCCCTCTGACATGCTTGGTTACACTACCCGCCATGGCCACGATTACGATCATTAACGGACGTGTCATCGATCCCGCACAAGGGTTGGATGAAGTCACCGACCTGGTGCTGGCTGCCGGCAAAGTCGCTTCGATCGGAAAAGTCAGCCAACCGGACCGCTCCAGCGGCAACCGCGTGATTGATGCCTCCGACTGCATCGTCTGTCCGGGGCTGATCGACGTGCATGTACACTTCCGCGAACCGGGGCAGGAAGAAAAGGAAACCATCGCCACCGGTTCAGCCGCCGCGGTCGCCGGCGGGTTCACCAGTGTCTGCTGTATGCCCAATACCCAGCCGGCGCTCGACGACGACTCGCGCATCGAATACGTCTACCGCCAGGCACAGCGGGCCGGGCTGGCCCACGTGTTCCCGGTCGGTGCGATCACGAAGGGTCGGCAAGGCGAAGAGCTGGCGGAGATCGCCCAGATGGCGGCCAGCGGTGCGGTAGGGTTCAGTGACGACGGCGTCGGGGTCGCGTCGGCAGGGGTCATGGCCAAAGCGCTCGCCTATGTCGCCATGACCGGCAAGGTGCTCATGCAGCACTGCGAAGACCCGCAGCTCGGCGGCGGCGCGATGAACGCCGGGCCGTTGGCGACCCGCCTCGGACTGCAGGGTTGGCCCCGTGTCGCCGAGGAACTGATGATCCAGCGCGACATCATGCTCAACCGCGCTCAGGGTTCCAAGACACGCTACCACGTCCAGCACGTATCCAGCGGCGGCAGTGTCGAACTGATCCGGCGCGCACGTGCCGACCTGATCGGCCAGGCCACCATCACCGCTGAGGTGTCACCCCACCACCTGTTGCTGACCGAAGACGACTGCGCCACCTATGATCCGAACTTCAAGATGAACCCCCCGCTGCGATCCAGACGCGACATCGAAGCGCTGATCGAGGGGGTCAAGGACGGCACGATCACGCTGCTGGCAACCGACCACGCCCCACACACACTCGAAGACAAGCAGATCGAGTTCTCCGCCGCCGCTTACGGCATCCTCGGCCTGGAGTGTGCCCTGCCGCTCTACAAACAGGCTCTCATCGACTCGGGCGCTATCGACTGGCCCAGGATGATCGAAATGATGACCGTCAACGGCGCCAAGCTCTGCGGACTGGCCGGGAAAGGCACGCTGGAAATCGGCGCCGACGCCGACGTGACCGTCATCGATCCCGACCTGGCCTGGACCATCGACGCCAACCGGTTCGCCTCAAAAAGCCGTAACTGTCCCTTCCACGGCTGGAACGTCACCGGCCGGGCGATCGCCACCATCGTCGGCGGTGAGATCAAACTCGCACTGGACCCGGAACGAGTCAAGGGCGGTGACACACCGGTATGCTCAGCCCCGCAGGACCTGCTGCAACCTTTGGCGGTGTGATCGCGTAAATCGAACAGGCAGGCTGGGAAACGCATCAATCCGGAATGTTTCCATCTATCAAAACCTGTCCGAGATACGTCGCCACCTCGCGCCGGATCGGCCCGGCGTTGCCTTCCGAACCGTTGGGATGGCACCGGCTGGTCAGCAGGACGTAGAACAGGTCGTGCTTCGGATCGATCCAGTAAGCCGTGCCGGTCCACCCGGTGTGGCCGAAGGAGGTTTCATAGTCGAACACCGCCCCGCGGGCCGAGCGTTCGCTGGTCCGGGTGCTGAACCCGTAGGTCCGCCAGCCGTTAGGATCCCCTTCAAGCTCGCGAGGCGTGATCATCTCACGGACGGTTTCTTCTTTGAGGATGCGCACGCCATCCAGCTCCCCACCATTGAGCAGCATCCGGCAATACCGGGCCAGGTCGTCGGCGGTGGAAAACAGCCCGGCATGACCCGCCACACCGCCCAATGCGTATGCCCGTGGGTCGTGCACCTCCGCCAGACGCCATTGGCCATCAATGAACTCGGTCGGCGCGCATCGGCGGGCGATCTCGCCGGTCGGTCGGAACGTCGTATCGTTCATTCCCAACGGCTCGAAGATCTCCTGCCGGGAAAACACGTCCACCGGACGGCCGTCAATCGCTTCGATTAATTCACCCAACACGATGAATCCGACGTCGGTGTATTTGTAGGTCGTGCCCGGCTCCCAGCGTGTGGGCAAGGCGTTAATCCGATCGATCATCTCCTGCCGGGTACCGACGTAATCCTTCAGCGAGTTGTCCGGCGTCAACCCGCCGCGGTGAAGCAACAGCATCTCGACCGTGATGTCCTGCTTGCCGTTCTGTCCGAAGGCGGGGATATGGTCGGCCACGCGGTCCGTGAGTTTCAACTTACCGCGTTCGATCAGGAGCATGATGCTCGTGGCGGTGGCCGTGGGCTTGGTCAGGCTCGCCAAGTCGAAGACCGTGTCGACGGTCATCGGGACCGGCTTCGGCTTCAAGGCACGGTGGCCATAGGCTTTACGATAAATCACCCCGCTTGACCGTCCGACCACCAGCACCGCCCCCGGCACCTCGCCCCGGTCGATCGCCGCTTCCACCACCCGGTCCACCCCCGACAAAGCGTCATCTAAGCAATTCGTTGAAACAAAAGAAGCGGTCCCCGGCTCATCCGCCAAGGAAACCCCGCCGATGATGACGAAGGCGAACACAGTTAAACGTATAAGAGCCGTTCGGAACATACCGGTATCGTAACGGAATTCGTGAGTAATCAAATGAAATAATCACGCGCCGGCATCTTGCTTTATGACGACGCCATGATAATCTCAACGCATAGGCTCATGTTTAAGGTTGTAGGTAATTAATACGGGGGGATCACCCCCAAAGTGAGGGGTCTTGTGGAAGGTTCTAAACGTGCATCTCCGATTCGTGTCCTGTTTCTCAGCGATCACTTCGGCTACCCGCACAGCGTCGTACACGGTGCCACCCGGTATTTTCTGACGGTCCTGCCCAGGCTGGTGCAACGAGGCGTGGACCTCCGATCGCTGTTTCTGCGTGAAGAGCATCCCGCCGCAGAACAGCTCAAGCAACAAGGAATAGCTGTACGTTTTCTGAATCGGGCCAAGTGGAACCCGGTTACCGTCATAGACACATACCGGTTCATCAAAGCTCACCGGATACAGCTCGTTCACTGTGCCGGCCTGAAGGGGATCTTCACCGCCCGGGTCGCCGGTCGGCTGGCGGGGATTCCCGTGATTGAACATCTGCACGACTCCGACCCCGCACCGGCCCTGATGAAGCGACTATTGCACGGCACACGGGCCTGGTCTGCCCACACCCTGGCGGTCTCCAAAGACGTCGCGGACCATGCCGTGAAGACCCTCCGTTGCCCGGCTGATCGGGTGGAGGTTCTGCATAACGGGTTGGTTCTGGACGAATACAAATCCGCGAGTGATTCAGCCGTCAAGGCGTTTCGTGAGCGCTACGGCCTCCTGCCGCACCATCGACTCATCGGCTGCATCGGCCGGCTGATGCCGGTTAAAGGACAAGACACCCTGCTCCGTGCGATGCCCACCATCCTCGCGTCACAACCCGATGTCCGCCTGATGTTCATCGGCGACGGCCCCGACCGCCCAGCCTTGAATCAGCGCGTCCACGAACTGGGACTAAAAGGTCACGTGATCTTCACCGGCCAACTGGAGACGATCACCGAAGCCTTGCAGGCGCTGGAACTGGTCGTCATGCCGTCAATCAGAGAGGGCCTGCCCTACACGCTGCTCGAAGCCATGGCCGCGGGCAAGCCGGTCGTCGCCTCTGCCGTCGGCGGGCTGGCGGAAACGATCCGACATCTGGACAACGGCGTGCTTTTCCGCCCCGGGGATGCCCAAGCCCTCGCACATGCCGTGCTGGGTCTACTCAATGATGCGAACCTGGCTCATCACATCGCCGAGCAGGCCCGGCACACAGCCGACGCATACGACATCAACCGTCACGTCAATAGACTGATGGAAATCTATCACGCCGTCGCTGAGGGACATCCGATACCACCGCAGGATTCCAATAATCCCGCCTCATCGAACAGACTCGTCGGCGGGCACACCAGTGATATAGCCGAGCCCACTGAATCGCATCAGCTACAAGGATAATTCCGAGATATGCGGTTGGTTCAACGGGTCAAAGATACCTGGCGTAAAAACTGGCCGGAAGTTCGATGTGGCCTCACCGGTGGTCTGCCCGACTTTCTTTTCAGCCGTAACCCTCAACCTTATGATCCCGGCGTTCCGGTGTTCTGTTATCACGTGATCAGCCATGACGTGTTCCAGGCCGACCTGTCATTCCTTCAGCAAAACGGTTATTCCACGCTCACGGCTGACCAGCTCGCGAATCACCTGCATAATCAACAACCCGCGCCACC
>CAZJCN010000062.1:0-12684 GCA_964544195.1 uncultured Phycisphaeraceae bacterium
CATTGATCGCGTGACGTCGGGCGTAATCCAAGTCCACGATGACTCTGCGTGCGGCTGCGTCAGCACGGTATCGGGATAAAGCGCTGGCGTAGCGAGGCACAGCGATCGCCGCCAGTACCGAGATGATAGTCATGACCAGCACCAGCTCGATAAGCGAAAACGCCCGACGCAAACCGACGGGACGATAAAGCGGCGACATGACCGGGTACCGCTGCATCATGGAGACACCAGATCCTCCCGTGTCACTTTGGTCTGATTGATCACTTCGGTCACAAGGTTTTCATCCGTCGTACCGTCGGATTTGGTCAGGTTCGGCCGAATGAGTCCGCGCAGAGGCACATAGATCCATCCGACGCCTGGCCCGTTGGACAGCGCGATACCGGTGTTCCCCTTTTTATCGCCAACAGGCAAAGGCGGAATTGAACGGATATAGGGCCCGTATGCGATGCCATTGGACCAGGCGTTACCCGCCGAGTCAGTCTTGCCGGTCAACTGTGCCGCGATCCTGGCCGGATGTGGATAATCACCGCCGTGTTCAGCGGCATAAAGGTCCAATGCCTTGTTCAACACAGCTATATCCTGTATCAGCGAGGAGATCGCCGCCCCTTCGCTGCCGCGACTCATCCGAGGTACGGCTATGGCGCCGATGATCCCGATGATCACCACCACGATCACCAGCTCGATCAGGCTGAAGCCGATGGAACGGGCTTGCTGACACACGCGCTTTTTCACAGGTCTGATCACTGGCGTTTCTTACTCCTGCTGACCCCGAACGAAATAACCCGGCGAGCATGACTGCCGGCCGGGCTGGTGGGTATTCGGTTGCTGCCATCCGCCGGCGACGGATTCGGTCAGTAGCTGTTGTATTTGACGCCGGCCTCATCGGTTTCCGAGTCCGCACAGTTGGCACGGACTTCGCCGGTCGATTCGTTGTAGTACCAACCCGCAGCCTGGGCCGTGGCCCCCGGTGCCGTGTTGGTGAAACTGTCCAGTCCCTTGTTGGCACCGACCGGCAGTTTGGGCATGGCCCGCAGGTATGGCCCGTACAAGTGCGTGCCGTCTTTGGTTGAAGACGTACTGGTACCGGAAAAATCCGAGTATTGCAGAAGCAACTCCGGCATATTCACGAAGTCCGGGAAGGCCCCGCCGTGCTCGGCTGCATAAAGGTCGAGCGCGTTTCTCAGCACCGTCAGATTCGCGGTCAACGCCGAGTCACTGGCCCCCCTGGCCCCTCGGCTCATTCGGGGCACGGCAATGGCGCCGATGATCCCGATGATCACCACCACGATCACCAGCTCGATCAGGCTGAAGCCTCGGTTGTATCCCTTGACGGAACCTTGCATCGGCTGGTCATTCTCCCTGGCCGAGGGTTTGGCCACCGCGCCGCCCGGCCGGCGCGGCTCCGCCCCGCTATCCATACGGTCAATAAGCGTTGTACTTCACGCCGGCTTCGTCGGTCTCGGCATCGGCACAGTTGGCCTTGACCTCACCGGTGGATTCGTTGTAGTACCATCCGGCAGCCTGAGCGGTGGCACCGGGAGCCGTGTTTGTGAAGGTCGCCAAGCCCTTGTTCGCGCCCACGGGCAGCTTGGGAATCGCACGGATGTACGGCCCGTAAATGTGGGTCGCATCTTTCGACGTGCTCGTGTTGCCCTGGGCATCCGTATATCCGGTCAAGGCATCGGGCATGTTCGCATACAAAGGATAGCTGCCGCCGTGTTCAGTGGCATACAGATCCAACGCGTTACGAAGCACGGTCAGGTTGGCGGTGACCGCCGAGTCGCTGGCACCCTTGGCGCCACGGCTCATCCGGGGCACGGCGATGGCGCCGATGATCCCGATAATCACGACCACGATGACCAGCTCAATCAGGCTGAATCCTTTGGTCTGCGGACGACTGACTTTGCGTGTTGCTTGCACTTGCATCGGATACTCTCCTGGATAGATAACCTGCCGACATACCGGCTTTCACACGCAACAATCATCGGCTCACTGGAGTCACGACGTAAGCACAATAGATGAGCTTGGCAAGAATAAATGTAGAATATTGGAGTCAGACCGGTTACTGAATGCCGCCGTGAGGCAGGCGAAGATTGACCCTAACACCGTCGACTTCGAATTCAGCCGATCGTTCACGCACCGACAAGAGCCGATAACCATCCAACATCTGGCCGGGATAAACTGTGGTCCCGTTGATTACGGCACATCGGCGATTACCGGTCAAAAGCACCGCTTCCAGATGATATTGCTGGGTAAATTCTCGAACCCGGTCGGCCTGTTCATCCGTCTGAACTGTTCCAAGCCCTGACGGAATCCATGCGGGTGACGGGACAAAAGCATTACGAGTAGGTAGTTCATTGTCCCCGATACGTCCATGAACCGCCAGCCGAAGCCGTTCGGCAAGGGGCGCCCCGCCTGGCTGTTCAGCGAGGGACTGCTCTCGTGAAGGCTGAATCAACAAAGAGGCCGGGTCCACGGCCTGAACATCCATAACCCCAGCGGTGGTTTCGGCAGGACCGGTCACATCCGACCCGAGCAGGACACGATCGACGAGCAGGCCAAGACCGGCCACACCGAGTACCGCTATGAGAATGGTTCGTTCCCTGGAGATCTTCATGATCCAAGCGAACGATATATCAGGATCGAAGTCAAGCGGTCACTTAATTTTTTCTTCTACCAGCCCGAAAGATGGCAGGGTGTACCATGCGAGTCCGATATCATAACTCGCTCGATCACCGTCCGCCCCTGCGGCCTTCAGGCTAAACTCAGACACCGACAGGTCGGCAAATTGATCGTGAATAAGTGCCATGAAACGTGTCACACTGATATAGTCTCCCTCACCAGCCAGGTTGATGTCCACGATGTCATAACGACCACCGGGACGTGCCGGCTCCGGCAGGAGGCTGTGAACTTCAATACCAACCTGCTCGGCCAGTTCCGTGATCACCGCCAGCCGGCTGTTGATCTTCGATGCAGGCTCCATGTGTAGAGGAAGGCCCGCCAATTGAGATTCCACGTCACGCAATTCCCGCTTCAGTGCATTAACCTCTGACTGCGCCTGCTTGGCGGCAGACGATTTCTCCATCACCAGCGGCTGAAGCTCGGCGTATTCACCCCTTTCCTTAAGAATGGGGTGTACCAACACACCGTAGCAGACCATGGTGATCACCACACACCCGATGACACCGGCGAGGTCCACTTTCCACTGCTCAGTCAACACCTTGAGATCAACCCTCATGATGCCCCCCTTTCCGATTCATTAAACAGTGGACTTCAAATGCGATAGCCTGATCGTTCAGGTAGGGCTCCCGATTCGTCTTGACCAGTTTGACCTCATCGAACAAGCCGAATTGTTCAAGACGCAGAACAAATCCGGACACGTCCGGTGCAGTTCTGGCATAGCCTGTCAATACCATTGCCAGTTCTGATGAATCAGGCTCGGTTGAAGATCCCGGCCCACGTTGCGTGGTAGACATGGCGCCCACCCGCGTGGACTTCAGCGAGCAGGACTTCAATACCACCTGATCGTCGAGAAGGCCATCAGCCAGATAAGCCAGTAGCATACTCCAGTCAGGTTGGTCGCTGATTGATCGGCTTGCTTCGAGGATGCGCTTCTGCTCGATCACCTGAGGACGAAGCGACTCGGCCTCCTGCGTCAACCGTGCGGATTGCTGGTCATATTCCGCCAGCTCCTTCTGGAGTCTCAACAGGTCGGGATGCATGGCCGACCCGTGATAAACAATTCCCGACACCACCATAAACAGCGCGTAGATAACCAGTGTTACTATCCAGAAACGGATATGCACACGCTTGGACCGAGCGTACTGCCTGGCTTTCGGGATGAAGTTGTTTCTTCGATTCATAGCTGTTGCCCCTGGTATCCAGCCAATCCAAGCGCCGGGACGTACAAGGGAGCCAACACCCAGTCTATGCTCTCTGGGTGCTGATGATCCGTCCGGCCGGCCACCAGCGAGGATGGCATTCGGGCCGCAACCACATCGGGTCGGATCCGTTCATCAAGATAGGTACAGACCCCTGGAATCGCCGCACCACCTCCTGCAAGAACGACACAATGTGAGGGCGCATCCGGGTATTCGTGGCCGGCATACTCCAAGGATGCCTGAATCTCTGCCGCGATCTCATCCATGTAATTCGTAAGGATGGGGCGAAGCTGCGAAACCACATTCATCATCCGGTCATCCTGCCCAGCCTCTGCTCCTGCTGTCATGAGGCCGACGGATTGGATCAGTACATCCGCTTCTGGATTATCGACGCCGAAGGACTGGCATACTTTTTTCTGTACAACCTCAATCCCCGAACCAGCCAGCATCCGGTCATACACCATCACCCCGTTGTGAACCAGTGCCAACCTGGCACTGGACCACCCCAGGTCCAGAATCGCCGACACGCCATCCCTCGGCCCTGCCATGTCCAGACAGACGCCGACGGTTGCACACAGCCCGGAGTCCATGGCAACCACGTCAAATCCGGCCTTTTCGAATACATCCAATACAGGAACGCTGTCGGTGTGTGCGCACCCCACCGCCATGACCTTTGCGCCTGACGCCCTTGCCGGTTTAGGCACCTCCCACCATGCGTATTCAAAGCTGCCGGGATCGACGCGCTGCAGACGGGAAAATTCACGCTCGGCGATAACATCATATGGTGCACCGCTATCACGCGGAGGCATATCCAACATCGACGTCATCAATCGATCCGAAGGGACCGAAAGCACAACCTTACGCCCCCTGAAACCCTGCTGAGCCAACACCCGGGCCAAACGACGAACCTCATCCTCGCTGATCGACTCCCCAGGCTGTGTCCGCCCGATCATCGCATGCGCAATAACATACGGTCGGCCTCTTGAACCGGCCAGCTGTATCGCTTTGATCGCCTGTGAACCAACATCCAGGCCGATCGGATTGCTCAATAATGTGGGTATGAAACTCACTGCGGCCCTCCCGCGGACATCGCTGTCAGGTCAAACAGAGGCAGGAAAATACTCAACGCCATCAACCCAACAAGCACACCAAGAGCCAAAAGGATGGCTGGTTCAAGGATGCCTGTGAGCGATTTGATCAGAACCTCATTCTCTTCGTCCAGCATGTCCGCCATGGTCAACATCGAAGGCGCCACCTTCCCGGAGGCTTCACCGCTTCGCATGGCTTCGGTAACCGCGGGGGTAATCAGGTCCGACGCGGCAAAAGCTGTGCTGATGGGTTCACCCTGCATGACCGCCTCACGCGCGTCGTTGAGCAGATGACGATAATGCACGTTGACCGTGCCGGCATGAATCAAGTCAAGCACCTCAAGCAGAGGCAGGTGGCTGTCCATCAAGACGCCCAACAGACGGGCGATTCGGGCAGTGGCAAAGCTCCGCGTAACCTTGCCGACCATGGGCAGGCTTAACATGGCGGCATAAATGGTCTGCTTGCCGTGATCGGTACGGAGCCAGATGAATGCTCCAACACCTAGGGAGACGACAACCAACAAGATCACCCACCAGTATGAAATCAGAATGCCGCTACAGAACATCAGAACCTTGGTGGTCGGCGGCAGGGGCAAATCCAGTGTCGTAAACAGGTCGCCGAACCGAGGCAACACGACAACCAGCATCAGGCACAACACACCCAGTGCTACGCATAGCAACAGGGTCGGATAGACCAGTGCACCGACAACCGTGTTACGAGTATGGAGCTGCTTTCTAGTCAGGCTGGCTAAACGATCAAGCATCAGGGGCAGCTTGCCTGACGTCTCGCCCGCCGCCACTAGGTTACGATAGATCGGGTCGAATCGACCAGGATGGTCCTTCATCGCCTCGGACAAAGCCACACCTTCTTCAACGCGGTCTGAAAGCTGACCGATCGTTTTACGCCAGTCCGGGCTATCGATCTGCCGTTTGAGAGCGGCCAATGCCTGGACGATCGGCGTACCGGTTTCCAGCATGACCTGCAACTGGCGCGTAAACATCGCCAACCCCTTCAGGCCGGAACCCCCACCCCCGATACGCCAGCCTCGTCCGCCTGCCCTGCTATCTTCAGCTTCGGCTTTCTTGATCGACGTAATAAACAGACCGCGACTGCGCAGCGTGGTTGTGGCCTCCGCTGCATTCGGAGCATCGATGGTGTCCTTGACCACCTTGCCTTTGCTGTCGTATGCCTGGTATGCGAGTCTCATAGCCTGACGATGTTTACCTTTCTGTTACGCCGCCTCCGCGACATCCTGCGCTATCACTTCACGATCATCCTGCGTAACACGCAGAACCTCTTCGAGTGAGCTTTTACCCTGCAAGGCAATCGCCACCCCTTCTTCACGCAGTGACAGCCCGCCCTGTTCCCGGATCTTCTCCCGCAACTCGTGTGTCGGTGCCGCACGATGGATAAACCGGCGGAGCTGAGGACTGACTTCCATCACCTCATAAATACCGGTTCGCCCCGAAAATCCCGAGTTGTGGCAACGCTGGCACCCCCCGCCTTTCTGAAACGCCCGACCGGCGTATTCTTCGATACCCGCATCAAGCAGTACATGCTCAGCGGGGTAATATTTGGTTCTGCATCCGGAGCAGATCGTTCGGCACAGCCGCTGCGCCACCACGCCGTTCAAGGCGCTGGACAACAGGTAAGGCTCCACGTTCATATCAATCAGTCGAGCCACGGCCCCCGGCGCGTCATTCGTGTGCAAGGTGGCCAGAACCAGGTGCCCGGTTAGTGCCGCCTGTACCGCGACGCGGGCAGTCACCTCGTCCCGGATCTCACCGATCATGATGATGTCGGGGTCCTGACGTAGGATACTTCGCAGCGCCGCAGCAAACGTCAGCCCGATCGATTCCTGCACGTGGATCTGATTGATCAGGTCCAGCTGATACTCCACAGGATCCTCGACAGTTACGATGTTTCGTTCGGGGCTACGCAGCAGGTCCAGAGCCGAATAGAGTGTCGTCGTCTTACCGCTACCGGTGGGACCGGTCACCAGCACCAGGCCGTGGGGCTGACGCAACATCCGCTTGAAAGATTCCAAGGCGTCGTGACGCAGACCGAGGTCTTCCATCTTCACGTGAAGGTTCGCCTTGTCCAGCACACGGATGACCAACTTCTCGCCAAGAAGCGTCGGCATACTCGACACACGCAGGTCGATCTCCCGTCCCTCAGCCACCAGGCGCACTCGGCCCTCTTGAGGCAGCCGCTTTTCCGCAATGTCCATCTTCCCGATAACCTTGACACGAGAAACAATAGCGGCATGCATCCCGGAGGGGGGTTTCATCAGGTCTCGCAACACGCCGTCGATCCGGTAACGGATCCGCGTCCCCTTTTTATCCGGTTCGATATGGATATCGCTGGCCTTGTCGCGTATCGCCGTCAGTAACGCCACGTTGACCAGATTGATGATCGGGCTGCCATCGACCATCTTGTCCAGGTCGGTGGTCGGGCCTTCATCCACGGTTTCACGTTCGACCACCTCGACATCGGATTCAACCAGAGAGGTCAGGAACGCATCAACATCGACGTCCCCACCGGCATACTTCTTGATGAATTCCAGAATGTTGGACTCGAGCGCGAGGATGGGCCTGATCCTGCACTTGGTCAGCTTGGTCAGCCGATCGATGGTGGGCAAGCTCTGCGGCTCCGCCATCGCCACGGTCAGCGTGTCATGAACGCGGAACATTGGGATGACCTTGAGCCGGCGGGCCTCTTCCTCCCCGATCATCTTCAGCAAGGCCGGATCGATCAGGCCGTGCCGCAGCACACACCCCTTGATGCCCTGGCATCGGCCAAGCGCATTGATCAGCGTGGCGGGGTTGACAACCCCCTGCTCGACAAGAACCTCACCGAGCATCGCCCCGGTGTTTTTCTGCGCAGCCAAAGCACGGGCCAGCTGTTCCTTGGACAGCGCCCCCTGCTCGATCAACGCCTCACCGAGGCGCGGCTTGTGCGCATGATCGGTCAATGGAAACTCCTGAGGGCTGAGTTCATGTCATCAAAATGATCGAACCGCGGAGCCAATCCCGTCAGGTCGAGCACTTCGCGGATTGTTTCGTTGACGGCACAGAGCTTCAGGGCCCGGCCACTTGCGTTGAGCTGTTCATTCGCCTCAACCAGCACCTCCAGGCCCCGGCTGTCCACAAACGGAACCTGCGACAGATCCACAACCAGACGGCCGGCGCTCTCGGCCACGACTTCCATAAGCCGATTCATGAACTGCTCGGCGTCGTCCTGTGTCAACGCGCCCTGCGGCTCCAACACGGTCACCGCTCCCTGGGTCTGCTCTTTGATCTCCATGGCAAATTACGCGGCCTCCGGTGTATACGGCAGGTTGATCGTGAAAGTACTTCCCTGGTTCAGCTCCGAACTGACCTCGATGTCACCGCCGTGCCGACGGACAATCTCACGGGCGATCGGCAGCCCCAATCCGGTACCGGTGATCTGCGATACCCGGCTGTCCTTGGCGCGGTAGAACCGCTCAAACACTTTGTCCAGCTCGTCCTTATCGATCCCGATGCCCTTGTCTTTGAAGGCAATACTGATTCGATCATTCTCGACGGCAACAGATACAACCACTTCCCCGCCCGGCGGCGTGTACTTGATCGCATTGCCCATCAGGTTGTGAAGACTGATGGCCAGCTTGTCACGATCGCCGTGAATAACCGGCAACTTGGGCGGCAGGTCGAAATTCAGCCTGATCTGTTTGTCCAGCGCCTGCTGTTCGAAGTCAGTCAACAGGTCCTGAAACAGGACATCCAACCGGATATCGTCATGTCGAAGCGTCATGGACCCGGCCTCGACTTCGGAGACCGACAGCATGTCATTGACAAGCTGAGCCAAACGCTGTGTTTCCTGGGTAATGACGTTCAGGCAACGCCCGCGGATCTCCGGGTCTTCTTCACCGTCGTCCACCGCGGTTTCCACGTTCAGACTGATATTTGTCAGCGGGGTGCGCAGCTCATGTGCCACTTGCGCGACGAAATCACGACGGGACTGCTCGGCGACACGCTGTTGGGTGATGTCTTCGATCACGACCAGCACGGTCGGGTTCTGTTCATCTCCCGTGCATCGGATGTTGTACCTCAAGGCTTCGATTCGGCCCTGGTTTTCTGAATCAACATCGATCGTCCGACGACGACGGTCATGCGTGTCCATCGCGTGTCTGATTGCCTCCACGATATCGTCCCGGGTAAACCGGTCGGCAGCGTCAGCATTGAGCAAGTCTTCTCGCTTGGTTTTCAACAGTACGGCCGCGGCACCGTTGGCGTACTTGATCTTGCCGTCCTGTCCAACCAATACCACGCCATGCCATAACGAATCGCAGATCGTGGCAAAAGCGCCGGCCCCGCTCTGCCCACTGGCTGCCGCATCCAAAGCGCGGTGCAGCAATGAATCCTTATCCTCACGGACACGTTGCTCCACCAGTCGATTCCAGGCCTGCGCTTCTGGCCCGAGCGCGTCACTGACTTTCAGGGCTTGCGGGTCCGCCTCGCCCTGCTCCACCGCCAACAACGCCTCACGAATCAGGGCGAACGGTTCCACACGCGACTTGGCTGGACGATACAGCAGGACGATCAAAATGAGCGTCGCACCAACCACAATCGCCACGACGAGGGTGGTCGTCCCGGCATCGTATGAGGTGGCATCGGTCAGGGATGCCATCTTCAGCAATACCACGCCCCGCCCCGGCAACTGAATCGGAAAAGTCAGGGACAACAACCCGTCATCTACTTGCTGGATCACCTCTTCTGAACCAATGCCTCCGCGCCATGTCTCCGGCAAAGAATCAATGGTGTTTTTAGACGGGTCCATGTCCGCCAACACCTCGCCCTGTGGCAGTTCGACACGGCACGACTGCAACTGGATCTGCGAGCCTGTCTGCGCTATCAGTCGACGAACCGCTGCCACATCCCCGTCGGAAAGCATGGCATGCACGCTGTCCGCCAGCAGTTGTCCGACGGAGATCGCCTTGGCGGTGTTCGAGGCAACGGTCGCTGTCCGTTCAGCACGGACCGACCACCACCCAAGAACACCCAGCGCGATGATCACACCCGCGATCGCCACAGCCACGACCGGGCCGACAAGCGTTTCCGCAGGCCCCAGCCATCGACGGGGTTTTGTCTCAGGTACCGGCACTTGTTCACCCGACTCCGTCATGTCCCACTCCTTCGTGCGGCGAGATGTTGTCTCGCCACGGTTTAAGAAATATCGGCAAGCCGGAGAGGGTCCTGAGGTCGGGTTACCACATCTATATCAAAAACACGGCCGATAACATCATAAAATCGTACAAGTGCCGGTATACTTCAGAGGGAGACAAGCGGGCCGGACATCACTTGATCGGCCAGGACCTCCCAAACATGGAGAATCCGCACCTTGAAGGCGTTGATGATTGAAAAGCAAGAGCAGGCCGTCGAAGCCACGGTCCGCCAGGTTAACCCGGCCGACCTGCCCGAAGGGGATGTCACGATCGAGGTGAGCTATTCAAGCGTCAACTACAAGGACGCCATGGTCATGCGTGGCTTGGGAGGCATGGTCCGGGAATACCCCCATGTCCCGGGGATCGACCTGGTGGGTAAAGTCGTGGACAGTCACAATGACCGGTTCCGTCCGGGCGACCCGGTGATCCTCACGGGTCATCGGGTCGGCGAAAGCCGATGGGGTGGTTATGCCCAACTGGCGCGCGTTCGTAGTGACTGGCTGATCCCGCTTCCCAAAGACCTGACCCCCAAGCGGGCGATGGCGCTCGGCACGGCCGGCCTTACCGCCATGCTTTCGATCATGGCGTTGGAATCACATGGCATCCGCGCGGACGGCTTACCCGTACTGGTGACGGGAGCCACCGGGGGCGTCGGCACGTTATCCATCATGATCCTGCATGCGCTGGGATATTCCGTCCTCACTTCAACCGGTAAAACCGATCGCTACGACGATCTGCGTCAACTCGGAGCGAACGAAATCATTGAGCGGGACAGTCTGGCGTGTCCACCAACCAAGGCCTTGGATAAACAAAGCTGGTCCGGCTGCATCGATTCGGTAGGCGGCGCGACACTGAGCCATGTCCTGAGCAAGACCGCGTCGCGCGGGGCGGTGGTGGCCGTCGGGTTGGCTGGCGGAGCGGAGCTCAACACCTCGCTGACCCCCTTCCTACTGCGTGGGGTGAACCTGATCGGCGTGGCGTCGGCAAGCTGCCCGACCGAACTTCGGCTGACCGCATGGAATCGCCTGGCTGAGACCGTGCCGTTCGATCAGTTGGATCAGATCACTCGAACCATCTCACTCGAAGAACTACCGACTGTGGCTGACGAGATGCTGGCGGGGCGTTCGTGGGGACGAACCGTCGTCGATGTCAACGCTTGAAACTCGTTGACATTCGGTATGAATGGGAATTCAGGGGGAAGGATGCTGGTGACGGCCGCTTAATATGCGGACATGGTGTCGTAACGATACGTCATCCGCTCCGGATCAAAGCGGTCAAACACCGCCACGTGACCATCCGCGAATGCGGTGTTCAACATCCCGTCATGCTGGGGTGCCCAGTGCTCCTCGTCTGCCGAGAAGACCTGAGTCATGAAGGTATAGTCATCCTTGTCCGCATCCTGAATCGGCCCCAGCTCGGCAAAGCGGTTGTTGTTGTTGTCTCCCGTCACCACAAAGCTGGCGGGGAAACGGATCTTGTCCCGCTGCGTGGCGGCAAACTTCTGTCCCGCATCGATGAATGCGGCCCGAGCACCAAGGAAGTAGTGATACGGGCTTGCCACCGGATACGCGGCACACCCGGCAAACACGTCCTTGGACTTCAGGTACGGCGCTACCTGCTGCATCCAGGAGGGCTTACTGGTCTGAGGGTCGATATGCTCCCAAGGCACGACCCCCCCGGCTATGGTGTGCTTGCCCTTGTGATCGTCCGCATGGCTGGACAGCGCATCGTTGATCCGCTTGACCTGGATTGAACAGGCGATCTGTTTCGACGCCGATCGCAGCCCGGAGAAGGATGGCATCAACAGCGTGGCGAAGATGGCCAGCACTACCACCAACACCAGCATTTCGACCAACGTATACCCGGCTCGTATTGATAACCTTGGCGGTCTGACTGATTGGGCTTGATGGTACTTCATGGTAGGGATCCCAACCGGCGCGTGGCGAAACTCATTCCCGGACAACCGACGCGAACACATTGTAGTCGAAAGAACCGGCCTCGTACTACTGATATCGACGAAGCAGGCCCGAAAAGATTACGTCCTTTTGGGTTATTGTGTTCTGGCGGCACATCTGCAAGCTCTCGACACCTTGCCGAACTATTTAAGCCGGTTCAATAATCCCGCCAGCACGATCCGGTTATCCCCGCACAGATAGTCCATCTCACCCCCCATTCGCGAGAAACTTTTGCAGAATCTAAGGTAATACGCCGGGCTGTCGGTCGGGGGCTCGCCCCGGGTCCAATCCCACCCCCCCCCATCCTGAATATCCACCACCGCGAGATAATGACCCTCGACCTGTCGGCCTTCCTGCTTGAGCAGGTTGTTGGCAAGACTCATCGCTTTTTCAAAAACCTGCGGGCTCATGATGGCCGACCCCACGGACAGGTACACCCCGCCGGAGAGGTTCAACACGCCATGGCCGAAAATACGTGTATCGGTATCACTCGCTCGCCCAATGGCGCCGCCGTGGAACATGGGGTGGTTCGTGATGATGTCATAGCCGATCC
>CAZJCN010000063.1:0-2651 GCA_964544195.1 uncultured Phycisphaeraceae bacterium
ATCGGGCGGAGCGGATCAGTAGTCCATGTCATCCATGCCGGGGGTGCTGTTGGACTTCTTCTTTTTCTCCTTGATCTCACTGACGACGGCGTCGGTGGTGAGCAGGAGGCCGGCGATGGAGGCGGCGTTCTGGAGGGCGGTGCGTTCGACCTTGGTCGGGACGATGACGCCCATCTTGACCAGATCGCCGTATTCCTGAGTCAAGGCGTTGAAGCCGTAGTTCACTTCGTCCTTGGACTCGACGTTGTTGGCGACGACGGAACCGTCGAGGCCGCAGTTGGCCGCGATCTGCTTGATCGGGGCGGCGACGGCCCGTCGGACGATATCGACGCCGAGCTTTTCATCACCGACCAGCCCGGTGAGCTTGTCCAGGGCCTTACGTGCACGCAGGACGGCGACCCCCCCGCCGGGCAGGATGCCTTCCTGAACCGCGGCCCGGCAGGCGTGGACGGCGTCCTCGACACGGGCTTTCTTTTCCTTCATCTCGGCTTCGGTGGCGGCGCCGACGTTGATCTGCGCCACCCCGCCGGCGAGCTTGGCCAGGCGCTCCTGCAGCTTCTCGATGTCGTAGTCGCTGGTGGAGCGCTCGATCTGGGCCTTGATGGCTTCGATCCGGCCCTTGATGTCGCTGGCTTTGCCGGCCCCTTCGATGATGGTGGTGGATTCCTTGTCGACGACGATCTTCTTGGCCCGGCCGAGGTCGCTGAGTTCGAGCTTCTCGAGTTCAAGGCCGAGCTCTTCCATGATGGCCTTGCCGCCGGTCAGGACGGCGATGTCCTGAAGCATTTCCTTGCGACGATCGCCGAAGCCCGGGGCCTTGACGGCACAGACCTTCAGCACGCCCCGGAGCTTGTTGACGACGAGGGTCGCCAGCGCTTCGCCGTCGACGTCCTCGGCGACGATGAGCAGGGCCTTGCCGGACTCCGCGACCTTGCCGAGGATCGGGATCATGTCCTTGGCGGAGCTGATCTTCTTTTCATGCACGAGGACGTAGGCGTCTTCGAGCACGGCTTCCATGTCGGCGGGGTTGGTGACGAAGTGCGGCGAGAGGTAGCCCTTGTCGAACTGCATGCCTTCGACGAGTTCGACGTTGGTTTCGAGGCTCTTGCCTTCCTCGACGGTGATCACGCCGTCCTTGCCGACCTTGTCCATGGCCTCGGCGATGATCTTGCCGATCTCGGCGTCCTGGTTGGCGGAGCAGGTACCAACCTGGGCGATCTCGGTGGAGTTGGAGACCTTCTTGGAGGCCTTTTCGAGTTCCTTGACGATGGCGTCCACCGCCTTGTCGATGCCGCGCTTGATCTGGTTGGCGTTGGCGCCGGCGGTAATGTTCTTCAGGCCTTCGGTGAAGATGGCTTCGGCGTAGATGGTGGCGGTGGTGGTCCCGTCGCCGGCGTCCTTGGAGGACTTGGAGGCGACTTCTTTGACCATCTGTGCGCCGATATTCTCGATGGGGTCTTCGACTTCAATTTCCTTGGCGACGGTGACGCCGTCCTTGGTCACGGTCGGGCTGCCGAAGGACTTTTCAAGGACGACGACCCGGCCGGAGGGGCCGAGTGTGACTTTGACGGCCTTGGCGAGCTTGGCGACACCGCGGCGGATCGCCTCGCGTGCCTCCTGATCAAAGGTGATGGTTTTCGCTGCCATATCTGTAACTCCTGATTGCTTGTCTTAGGGGTGTTTCGTGCGAACACGGGTGTGTTGTGTCGGATTACTCCACGACAGCCAGCACTTCGTCTTCGCTGAGGACCAGGTACTCTTCGCCATCGAGTTTCAGCTCGGTGCCGCCCCACTTGCTGAGGATGATGGTGTCACCCTTCTTGACGGTGGGCTTGGCGCGTTCGCCGTTGTCGAGCACCTTGCCTTCGCCGACGGCGATGACTTTGGCCTGCTGGGGTTTTTCCTTGGCGGATTCGGGCAGGTAGATGCCGGACGCGGTCTTGGCTTCGGCGTCGAGTCGCTTGACGAGGATTTTGTCACCGAGTGGTTTGATCTTCATAGTTTGCTCCTTTTCCTTTCCTTTCGGGTTGATGGTCGAGGTTTCGGGGTCACGTTCAATTGTTAGGCTGGCTCCATCGGTCAGCGATCTGCGGGGTGTTGTCCTGCTGAACAGGCCAGGTTCCCTCGTATTGCCGATCGATAAGCCGCTTGATGACATTGAGCATGTCTTCGAGGTCGTTGGGCCGGTTGACGATGGTGAAAGCGCCGAGCCGCAGTGCCTGGTTGAGGTATCGTTGCGCCTGCCCGGGTGCGATGGCCCGGCTGTTGACGACAACGACCGGGGGCCGATTGGGCTGACGCCGAAGCATTTCGAGCACCCACAACCCTTCGTCGCCGGTCCGCATCTGGGCCATGAATCCGAGCCGAGGGCCGGGTTGTGATTGCGGATCGTCCTGCGGGGTGGCCAGATCGATCAAGGCGGCATGGATATTGACCTGGGACATCAACCCCAAAGCCTGCCGGCCGGACCGGGCGACGTAAGACCGCACGCCCTGCGGCTGTAGCAACCTGGGCAACTGCCGGGTCCAGTGGCCGGGGGAGTGTTCACGGTCCTCGGTCAGCAGGACGTTGAATCGGCTGGCGGATTGTTCGTCGATCCGGCTCATGGTGTCATCGCGGTCGGGATGCACTTTCCCTGTCGTTGCCAGAGA
>CAZJCN010000063.1:2751-12534 GCA_964544195.1 uncultured Phycisphaeraceae bacterium
GGTCGGTGGTCAGTGTCGCGGCCAACGGCAGATATCCGCCGGTGATCCCCTTGGCTAGGCAGAGGATGTCGGGAGCGATGTCGTCGTGTTCACAGGCGAACAATGTGCCCGTGCGACCGAACCCGGTGGCGACCTCATCGGCGATCAGCAACACGTCGTATTGATCACACAGCTCACGGACACCTTTCACGAAGCCCGGCGGCTGGCAGATCATCCCGGCGGCGCCTTGCATGACCGGCTCGATCACCACGGCGGCGGTCTGATCGGCCTGACGCTCCAGGAATCGTTTCAGTTCGCCCAGACAGTAATCACCCAGCGCCCGGCACAGCGATTCGTTTTCGCTCGGGAATTCATCGTCACTGGTGAATGATGTCAAGGCTTCGCGGAGCTCGACCTGCTGCAACGCGCGGGGCGCGTCGGGATTGGGGAAGCTGGTCACATCAAAGACCATGCTGACGAAGGGTTTGTGGAACAGCTCGCTGAACCCGACACTCATGGACCCGGTCGTGTCGCCGTGGTACGCCCCAGCCAGGCCGATGAACCGGTTCTTTTCAGGCCGACCGGTATGGTACCAGTAGCCGACCGCCATCTTGAAAGCGACTTCCACGGCCGTAGCGCCGGCGTCGGAATAAAAAACCTTATTGAGCGGAGACGACGCGGGACCAAGGTCGGCGTTGACCCGTTCACACAGCATCGCGGCGAACTCGATGCTGGGCGGTGACGCCAGCCCAAGCAACGTGGTGTGCGCGACCTTATCGAGTTGTTCGCGGATGGCCCGGTCGATCTGCGGGACGCGGTGCCCGTGGACATTGCACCATAAGCTCGATACGCCGTCGATGTAACGCCTGCCTTGGGTGTCGATCAGACGAAAACCCTCAGCCCGGTCGATGACCAGCGGGTCCGTCTCGCGCCACTGTTTCATGGGGGTGAACGGGTGCCAGACGTATTGATGATCCAGCTTGGCGAAATCGTCGGTGGGGTTCATAGGCTTGCAGGATATCGCGTGGTTTCGTGTCATTCACAACGAAGTCGGCGGGTTGGTAATCACCGTATGAGGTCTTATACTGTGTGGCCCATTAGTCCCCTGATTTATCCGGACAACCGGTAGAAGGAGGCCCGTCCTTGGCTAGCTACACCACCCACGACATCCGGAACATCGCGCTGCTTGGACACGCGGGCAGCGGCAAGACCTTATTGACGGAAGCGTTGATGTTCAAGGCCGGCGCGATCGGTGCCATGGGCCGTCCCGGCGACCTGCTCAGCGATTTCACCGATGAAGAAAAAGAGCACGGCCACAGCCTCTTCAACGCCATCCTGCACTGCGATTATCAGGGCAAGCATATCAACCTGATCGACACCCCCGGCTCGCCGGACTTCATCGGTCAGACGATCAGTGCTCTGCCTGCGGTCGAGACCGCTGCGATCGTGGTCAGTGCACAGGCCGGTATCGAGCCGATGACCCGCCGGATGATGGAACGCGCCAAGGAGCGCAACCTCTGCCGGATGATCGTCATCAATAAGATCGATGCAGAGGGCGCCGACCTGCCCGCGCTGGTGGAAGGCATCCGGGAAACCTTCGGCAGCGAGTGCCTGCCGATCAACCTCCCCGCGGAAGGCGGCAAGAAGGTCGTTGACTGCTTCTTCAATCCGTCCGGCGAAAGCGACTTCGGATCGGTCGAGGAGGCCCACACCGCCATCATCGATCAGGTCGTCGAGGTCGATGAGAAGCTGATGGAGGTCTATCTCGAACAAGGCGAGGTCAAGCCCGAGCAACTGCACGAACCTTTTGAAAAAGCGCTTCGGGATGGCCATCTCGTCCCGATCATCTTCACCGCGGCTCACCCCCACCACGACCCGGCCAACCCGGTCGGCATCGACGAGCTGCTGGATGTGATCGTGAAACTGGCCCCGAACCCGGCCGAGGGCAACCCCCGGCCATTCATCAAGGGCACAGATTCCGAACACGAGCTCTACCCCGAACCGGACCCGGACAAGCACGTGCTGGCGCATGTGTTCAGTGTTCGGATCGACCCGTTCGCGGGCAAGCTGAGCATGTTCCGCGTGCACCAAGGGACGATCACGAAAGACACCCAGGTGTACGTCGGCGACCCAACCGCAGGGGAAAGCCGAAAGCCGATCAAGATCGGTCACCTGTTCAAACTTCAGGGCAAGAAGCACGTGGAGATCGACAAGGCGATCCCGGGCGACATTGCTGCGATCGCAAAGGTGGACAGTGTGCACCGTGATTCCGTGCTTCACGACTCGCATGACGAGGACAACATCCACCTCAAGCCGTTGCGGTACCCCGTGCCGATGGCGGGCCTGGCGATCGAAGCCAAGCGTCACGGCGACGAGCAGAAGATTGCGGACGCACTGAACAAGCTGCAGGAAGAAGACCCGACCTTCAAGGTCACCCGCGATTCCAGCACCAACGAGACGGTGATCCACGGCGTGGGCGACCTGCACCTGCGTGTGATGCTCGAACGCCTCAAGCATCGTGACAACGTGGAGGTCGAGACGAAGCAGCCGAAGATCGCGTATCGGGAGACCATCCAGGCCAAGGCCGAGGGACACCACCGACACAAGAAACAGACCGGCGGGGCCGGGCAGTTCGGCGAGGTGTACCTGCGTGTCGAGCCGTTGGAGCGTGGAGCGGGCTTTGAGTTCGTCAACGACACCTTCGGCGGGTCGATCCCCGGACAGTTCATCCCGGCGGTGGAAAAAGGTGTGCGCCAGGTGATGGAACAGGGCGCGATCGCCGGGTACCCGATGCAGGACATCAAGGTCAGCGTGTACGACGGCAAACACCACCCGGTCGATTCCAAGGAAGTGGCGTTCGTGACGGCCGGTAAAAAGGCGTTTATCGACGCGGTACAGAAGGCCAAACCGACCCTGCTCGAACCCATGGTGGAGATGGAAGTCACCGTGCCCAACAGCGCGATGGGCGACGTCACCAGCGACCTGTCCGGCAAGCGCGGTCGGATTCTTGGGACCGATATGTTGCCCGGTGATATGGCGGTGATCCGCGCGATCGTCCCCCTGGCGGAGGTCAGCAACTACCAGGCCCAGCTGAAATCCGTCACCGGCGGACAGGGAACGTACACGATGGAACTGAGTCATTACGACCCGGTCCCTAGCCACCTGATGCAGCAACTCGTGGCGGAATACAAACCCAAGGACGACGAAGACTGATGTGGACGTATAGCCCGTTGACTTACCGTCAACCCACTCAACGCCGTGCTGTTTTCCACAGCACGGCGTTGTTTATAGCGCCATCTCACGGCGCGGACCGATACGCCAAGTGCTGGAACCATAAACACTTTCGTAGGGACGCATCGGACTGGTTCAGCAACCTGATAGAGGTGGTCCGAGTGAGTTTGCCCCTTTGCTGTGTGACTTGTTCAGGTTGATTTTCAATCAAGTGTGCGAGTGTCAGGTATGGGCTGCGCGATGTCACACACATGCTCTTTGACGTCGAATGAATAGCGCAAACATCCATGCTCATCACATCCGACATGTTGAAGTTGGTTGTCGATGAGTGTGATGACACACCGTTGAGTTTGACTTGACAACGTTCGTTGAATTGAAAAAGTTGGAGTAAAAGGGTTGATTATTTCCGATTGAGTGTTGTAGGATAGCTGCTGACAAGTGAATATTGTTCAAGGTGTGCTACACGGTGAGCCGATACAAGCGTCAGTCACACGACCGGCCATGACGATTTTTCGCAAGGTCGTACCCAGTTGACCCACAGCTCCGAGGGCTAACTGAAAGGACGAAAGCCCATGGCAAAGAAGAAAGCGAAGAAGAAGGCCGCCAAACGGAAGGCGACCAAGAAGAAGGCCACTAAGAAGAAGGCCACCAAGCGCAAGGCCACCAAGAAGAAGGCCACCAAGCGTAAGGCAGCCAAGAAGAAGACGACCAAGAAGAAGGCCACCAAGCGCAAGGCAGCCAAGAAGAAGACGACCAAGAAGAAGGCCGCCAAGCGCAAGGCGACCAAGCGTAAGGCCACCAAGAAGAAGAAGTAAGTGTAGCCCTCGGGTAGTACCCGGCCGTGCGGGAAGCACGGTCATTGATCAGGGGTTCCCGTCAAGCCGCTCCGAACGTTGGCTGCGGGACCCGGAAAACACCAAAGCGCCTCGGAGCTCCATCAGAAAGAGAAGGCGGCCCATTCGGGTCGCCTTCTTTTTTTATGCGCTGTCACCGTCATTCTCCTAAGCCTTGCCACGCAGCCGGTAACTCATTCCCAGGCTGATCAGCTTATTGAGAAGCTGATCGTAGCCGATCCCAACCTTCTCGGCCGATTCAGCAAAATCCTCGCCGTAGGACAGGTTTGGATTGGGATTCGCCTCAATCAGGTACACCTGACCATCCGGGCTGAGACGAAAATCCATCCGGGCATAGCCGGACAGTTCCAGTGCCCGGTATACCCGCTTGCTCAGGTGTTGGATGCGTCGTTCCAATTGCGGATCGAGGCCGACGGCGGGCTTGGTTTTCAGCCCGATACGCTTTTGGTATCGCATGTCCCACTTGACCTTGCCGGTGGCAATCCGCGGCGCATTGTCACGCAGCTTGGGAAACTGCATCTCCCAGATCGGTAACACCTGTAAGCGGTCATTGCCGAGCACACCGACGTACAGCTCACGCCCGTCGATGTATTGCTCGACGATCGCGTCGGTGCCGACGGTGCGGTGGATGAAGGCGACACGCTCGGCCAGCTTTTCATCGTCGTGAACCACCGACGCCTGGCTGATCCCAACCGAACCCTCCTCCGTCAATGACTTGACCAGCAACGGATAATGAAGCCGATTCGGCCGACGGACCCGCCGCCCCATCGGGAACACCGCAAAGGCCGGGACCGGGATCCGGTGGTACCGGCAGACCATTTTCGACAATGCCTTGTTATGAGCGAGCATCAGCCCGCGCGGATTGCAGCCGGTGTATTTCTGCCGGATCAGTTCCAGATAACTGACGACGTGGGCGTCGTACACCGCGATCCCGTGGAACTCCTCCAGCAGGTTGAAGCAGACGTGCGGCTTGAACCGGTCGATCGCCCGGCGGATCTCGCCCAGATCATCAAACACGCCCAGCGGCTCGACCCGGTGCCCCATATCTTTGAGCGTGGCCACGACGTCAAACTCGGTCTTGAACGGGGCGATCTGTTCGTCGGTCAGACCGCGAATCGAATCCGGCGGCACGAGGTCCTCGTGCATGAGCACCAACACGCGCTTGGTTCGTTGACGGGTCATAAAGCCAGGCTCCGCCGCCCGGTGTGCAGGAAGTTCATGGTCTGGACCGCCACCATCATCATGGCTTCCGTACGGGCCTGACGCTGTGGCACAGCAAGGCGCAGTTTAAGTTCTTTACATCGGTCGATCATATCACGCAGCACCTGGTCGACGGTGTAGGTGTGGGTTCCGGTCCACTTGGCGACGGCCTGCCGGATCTGCGGCCGAGCACTTCGGAGGAACGATGCGGCGGTGGGACGATTCCGGAACTTCGGATCGTCGGAAAAGAGTTTGCGAAGGTCGGTGTCGTAGAAGTCGGGCCATTCGTCGGCGTAGTAGAGGCGCTTACGCCGATAATGCTCGCGGAGGGTGGTTCGAATTTCACGCAGGGGTTCAACCTTCTGTCGACTTCGAACAGGGGCGGAAGTCTGGGCGATCTCCTTCATCAACTCATCGACGTATTCGAGCTTGCGGAGCGCCGGCCAGCCGTGGTATCGCGTGCGCCAGCGTGAATTGGGTGTGAGCCAGACCGCAAATGTTTCAGCAAAGTCCTCGGCGGGATGTGCCTGTGCGTACCAGCCGTCGAGATGCAGGACGTAACTGCGACTGCCCGGCCGGGGGTTGTAAAACTTGGGGTAAGGCTTGGCGAATGAACCGAACAACTCACGCCAACGTTTTCGTCGGTGCAGCCGGTAGGCGGTGTCGATGCAGTGCCCGGCCTCGTGTCGGAGGATTTTCGCGCATTCAGATGAGGACCCGCCCTCGACCTGAAACATCATGGTCTTTTCGAGCTGTGCAAGCCGCGGGTGGGCAAGATAAAACGGGATCGCGATGCCGGGCACACCGTCGGGGCTGAACCATTCGCTGGAAAGCCAGACGTGTGGCCGAAATCGTAGCCCGCGGTTGTCGAGTTCGTCGTAAAGGCGCTGGATTCGCCGTTTCAGGGGCGGATGATCCAATGACACGTTCAGGTCGCAAAGGCGCAGATCCAGCAGCTGGTCATCCGACAACCGCGAAAGGTGCCGCCCGGTTCGACGCGGGGTGGGGTTGTGTTTACGATCCGTCATGCCAGCCCTCATCCATCCGTACGACCATGAGACGTGTCGAGGTTGAGCAGATGATAGGGCAGTTATTTTGGTTTTGCAGCCGACCGGGGTGATCAACGCGGCATCTCAGCCCATGCCTTGAGCTTCTCCGCGGTGGACGGGTCGGCCAGTTCGCTCTTGCCGAAGCCGGGTAAAGCACCGGCTTCTTGGGCCTGAGCCTGGGCGTCGGGGAAGTTGGAGACCAGCATCATCGCGGGTGGGTCCGGCAGTTGTGCCAGTTGCCGGATCAGCTCAATGCCCGAATCGGTATCGAACCGGCCGTCCAGAACCCGGTTGATCAGCAGCAGGTTGTCCGGGCCGGTATAAGTGGACAGTTCTTCAGCCCGATTGACGCTGACCAGGCCCACATCCGGCAGGCAGGCCCGTACCGCCCGCATAATGGAGGCCTGATCAAACCCGCAGTGGCCGACCAACACGACCCGACGTCTGCGACCGGTCGAGCAAGACGATGCGGCGGAAGTCTGGTGCTGAGTGGTCATTGCTTGAAGCCTCTCCTTGAAACAGTGATCGTAGCGCCTGGCCGGCAGGGACGCATGAAAATATACGGCTTGGTCGTGATCCGCGGGAATAACCCGGCCGGGCCAGGGATTATGCCCATGACACTGGAGCATCCGCGGATGTTGCCCTATTCAAGCCACCCCCCTCAGGCCCGCAGCAGGAACCCCCCACCCTCTGCGGGCCGTTTTCTATTTTGATCACGGGTCCACAGCTGTAGTGATCACCAGGTCCCGCATCTCGATCATGGCCCCCATGTCGTCGGGTTGTCCCAACCGGTCGAACACGGCGACGAGGTTGTTGATGATGCGTACCAGCCATCGCTTGTGTGTCGCCGGCTGCAGCGGGTCTTCCGGTAACGGCACATCGCCCATGGCTTCACGACACACGGCCAGCGCTTCGTCACGGGTGAGCATGCGGCCGGCGTTGAAAGGGTCGATCAAGGTCACGGTGCGCACCGCCTCATCGCCCGCGGTCCCGTCCACACCGACCATGAAGTGCCCGGGCGCGTTGATCCCCATGACCGGAACGCCCAACGGCTCGACCACCGCCTTGTAGACCAGTGACAACGTGATCGGCAGGCCGCGACCCGTACGCAGAACAGCCGGCAGGTAACTGTTGCGGGGGTTGTAATAATCAGCCCGGTTGCCCTTGAAGCCTCGCTCGTCGAACAGCACCTCGTGGGCGTGGGCCATGATCGCGCGGGGGTGTGAACTTTTGATCCGCCGGCGGATCTTGTCTGTCAGTTCACGGATCTGCGTTTCAACCGAATCCGGGTCGGCCCGATCCATTTCGTGCATGGACACGGCTACCGCGGCACGCAGCAGGCCCTTGGTGGTGTTCAACACGGGCAGTTGATCGGCCAGGTAATCGAACGCGTCCGATCGACACCGGCTTGGACGTGGTGTGACCATATCCCCGCGACCTCCTTACCCCACCGCTGACCGAACCATGATCCGGCCCCCACCCGCCTGTCACAGTCAACGATGACACACGTCATTGGATGACTGCGGGTGTGCATCTTATCGCGCCCGGTAAAGTCGTGTCGGGTTGCACGCGGTGCGCAGGCGCGGCCGGGTTCGATTATGATGCCCGGATGCCGCCGCGGTGTGTGGCGGGCGATCACCCCACATTGGAATCTGATGATGCATAACTTCAAACTTTTCATCGCCGGGCTTTGTCTTGCCCTGCCGATCGGTCATTTACAGGCATTCGCGGACGAAGCGGCTACGACTGACGCCCCAGAACAGGCTGAAACGGCGACGGAGTCGTCCGAATCCGCGGTAGAAGAAGTCGACCTGTCGCAACTCCCCGCCGCCCCGACGATGGCGGACATCAGCTACGCCATCGGGTTCACCATCGGCAGCGATATGGCACAGCGTGGTGCCGATCTGGACGTGGACCAGATCGCGGAAGGCATCAAGGCCGGGATGGGCGTCGAGGAATCACGGCTCAACCAGCAGCAGCTCGCCACCTGCCTGATCACTTTCCAGATGCAGATGCAGCAGCGGTACATGCAGGAGGCTCAGGACAACCTTGCCAAGGGGCAGGCTTATCTTGAAGAGAACGCGACCAAGGAAGGCGTCAATGTGACCGAATCCGGGCTGCAATACAAGGTCATCGAAGAAGGGGACGGCCCGACGCCGACCATGAATGACGTGGTTCAGGCCCGGTACCGGGGCACGCTAATCGACGGCACGGAGTTCGACCGCTCGGGCGATGAACCGGTCAGCTTCCCGGTCGCACAGGTCATCCCCGGTTGGGTCGAGGCGTTGCAGATGATGAAGGTCGGCGACAAGTGGGAACTGACGATCCCCGCGGAACTGGCCTATGGTGAGCGAGGCGCCCCCGGCGGCGCGATCGGCCCGAACCAGGTGTTGCGGTTCGAGATCGAGCTGATCGGTATCGAGCCTTCACAGCCCGCAGCCGAACCCGCCAATCCTTAACAGCCGGACGCGAGGCGGGCGATGCGTCAGGCCATCCCTGCACGGGTCATCCTGTTTCCGGGGCTTGGGGCGGACGCCCGGGTCTTCGACCGGATGCGCGCCCGGCTGGGGGATGATCTGGAATGCCCCGACTGGCTGACGCCCCATCAGGGGGAATCCTTCGACGCATATGCCAAGCGCTGGGCGTCGATTCTTTCGCCCTCGCCGGGAGATGATCGCCCGGTGTTTCTCGCCGGGGTGTCCTTCGGCGGGATGGTGGCGCTGCGCATGGCACCATATCTCAAACCCAAGGCGGTCATCCTCATCGGCAGCTGTCGATCCGTCCATGCCAAACCCAAGCGGTGGGTCGTAGCTGACCGCTTGGGAAACCTGATCCCGCAACGTTGGCTGGGGCGTCGGGTGTTGGCCGGGCTGGCTTTGTGGGTGTCGCTGGTCGATCGGCTGGACACTAAGCAACGGGCATTGCTGATGCGCATGGCTGCCGAAAGTGACCCATGGCGTATCCGCTGGTCCGCATGTCAGTGTGCCAGGTGGGACTTTGATCCGGACGGGTTCCCGGATTTTCCACCCGTCCATCAGATCCACGGCAAACTCGACGCCATAATCCCTCTGATCGGCACCCGTCCTGATGTGCTGATCCCGGACGGGCGTCATCTGATCCATTTCAGCCATGAACAGACGGTCTGTCGGTTCCTGATAGACGTGATCCGGCGTTACGTGGAGCCTTGAATGGATACGAAAGCGGCTGCGTCATGGACGGTCGGGAATCCATGACGCAGCCGATGTCCGAAGCCCCCTTCCCTCTCCCCCCCGCCCCGCCCTGAAAGCGGCCACTGACATGCCCACGGCGGCTTCAGGTTTCAAACGTCGGCCAAGGTTCGGCATTACGCCGGTAGCAGCCGTATTGGTCTATGCCGTCGAAAAAGTGTTGCACCAGCGGATGATCGATCGGTGAGCCGGACGTATCCGCGACCAGGTTTTCCTGTGCCGCATACGTGTTGATAGTCGAGC
>CAZJCN010000064.1:0-12355 GCA_964544195.1 uncultured Phycisphaeraceae bacterium
CGTTTCTGTTTTTCCATGATGTGGACCAGCACCTGTTGGGTCACGAGGCAGTGGCTGGCGGTCTGCTGTAGAAGATGCACCAGCTCGAGCACTTCGTCGGCATCGGCCTTGCCGTCGCGGAAAGCGGCCCGTAACTGCTTGAGGTTCCTTGCGGAGGTGTGCACGGCGTCGATGGAGGCATCGAGGGCGTCCGCGGCGTCGATCTTGCCGTCGGCGTTAACGTCCAGCTCCATGTCGGGACAGGCAAACTGCCAGTTGGTTCCCATCGTGAAAGCGTTGAGCAAGGACTGCTGAGCTTCGCGGTTGGGCAGGTGGCGCAGCAGCAACCGGATGGAATCGAAGTCGGGCTGGCTCTGACCGGCGATCCATCGGTACACGGTCGAAGGTGATACACCAGCAAGCTCGGCGATCTCCCGGGCAGAAGTCTGCTTCTTCTCGATCATCCGGTTCAGGGTTTTGCTCAACATAGGCTGGCTCCCGGGGATTGCGTACGAAATATGTTGAACCAGTGTAACGCAACACCCCGACGCCGGTCTGCAAACCGACAGCCGTACTTTCTCATTTCCGGGACCAGCCGAATAGGGACGCGGCGAGCCTTGCTATGGGGGATCACTCGTTCCCCGGCCAGCCGTCGAAGACGAATTTGCCGTCCCGTGAGATGACTTCACCATCAACGGTGACGGTTCCCCCGCCGGCTTCGGGCCGCATGTCGCAGACCATGTCCCAGTGCAGGCCGGAGACGTTGTCGTTGCCGGTTTCCGGGTAGCCGGCCCCGACGGCGGCGTGGAAAGTCCCGCCGATCTTTTCGTCGAACAACGTGTTCTTGGTGTATTCGGTGATCTGATAGTTGGTGCCTAATGCAATCTCACCGAGGCTGCGGGCGCCGGGGTCCTGATCGAGCATATCGAGGAGGAACTGCTGATTCTTGCTGGCCTTGGCGTCGACGACCCGCCCTTTCTCGAAGGTCAGTTCGATGTCGTGGACCTCCCGGCCGTGATGAACCGCGGGGAAGGAATACTTGACAACGCCGTTGACGCCACCGTCGGGCGCCTTGAGGTTCGGCCCGGTGAAGACTTCGCCATCAGGAAAGTTTTCGTGTCCGCAGCAGTTGATCCATCGCATGCCTTCGACGTTGACGGTCAGGTCGGTACCGCGCGGTGTCTGGAAGCGGATTTCTTTTTTGCCGGTGAGGTAGTCCACGACTTTCTGCTGTCGCTGTTGAATCTTGAGCCACTCGGCGACGGGGTCTTCCTTGTCGAGGTGGCCGGCCTTGAAGACGAAGTCTTCATATTCGGCGAGGCTCATCTCGGCGTCCTGCGCGCTGGCGGCGGTGGGGAACTGCGTCCCGGTCCAGCGTAAGGGCTTGACGCCGGGGTAGCGCTTCGGGTCGTTGGCGGCGGCGGCGCGTTTCATGAAGACCTGCATGATCGGCTTTCGGGCGGCGGAGGCCAGCCCCTGCCGTTTGGGGTCGACGCGAGACAAGCTCTTGGTGTTGGTGTCCGCCCACAGGCCGATGGACACGTCGATGGTTTCGATCTCATGCAACGCCAGCGGGCTGACGTGCTTGAGCTGTTCTTCGCTGGCGTGCTGAAAGAAGATGTTGGCGAGAGAGTCCGGCTGACACTTGACGTAGGGGAAGGCTCCGGCTTTGAGCGCGGCCTCGTAGAGCGCTTCGAGCAACGGAATCGCCACCGGCGCGCCGGTCAGGCGGACGATCTGGCCGGGCTTAATCTGTGTGGAATACTCGATCAGTACGCGGGCGAGTTTGTCCAGTCGTGGGTCACGCAACGTCTTAACCTCCTGTCATTGCCAGCGGTACATCGTAGTGACTTCGGGGCTGTCTTTCAGGCCTCCTGCCGTGTGTATCATCCGCCTTGCCACGGGGCGGGACTCGGCCTAGGTTGTAGATAAGAGGATGAATCAGGACGCCGAACCGACACAACCCGCCGACCCGAGCCTGGTGGACACGCCGGAGAACCACCAGGCGGCCGCGGTGCCTGAAGCCGTCGTGGCCGAAGGACCCTTCGGCAGGATGCTCGAGCCGGTGCTTCGTCAGGCGTGTGAAGGCCGGCTGTCGGAGGTGAGCTGGTTCCGCACCGATTGGCAACGGGGCGGGGCCGCGACGGGGTACGCCACTTACCGAGATGATGATGAAGTAGATCGCCCGGCGGTGGTCAAGCTGCCGGTCCCGCCTTGCGAGCTGGCGTGGCTCCGCGCGTTGCAGGACCCGGGGGATGTGGTGCCGAAACTGTATGCCAGTGGCGACACGTTGGGCGGATACGACATCGCGTGGGTGGTGATGGAACGCCTGCCGTTCGGGCCTTTGGGGTCGGCTTGGGGCGAGGACGCGTTCAAGCTGCTGATCGAAGCGGTCGGCCGATTTTATCAGGCTACGTCGTCGATCCCGATTCGCACCGAGCACATTCACCGAGACTGGGAAGCGATTCACGAACAGGCACGCAAGCGCGTGCGAGACCACGCCCTGCCGGAAGCTCAGCGCTGGAACAAGGCGTTGAAGAAAGCAGGACGCAAGTACAAACAATGGGTAGCGATCTGGGACGATCGGCCGATGGAACACTGGTGCCATGGTGACCTGCATTTGGCCAACGCCATGACACGAAACGAGCCGCCCAACGGGCCGGCGGTGCTATTTGATCTGGCCAAGGTCTGTGTCAGTCACTGGGTGCAGGACGGGGTGTATCTCGAACACCTGTACTGGGGCCGACCCGGAGAATTGAACGGGCACAAGCTTTGTAAGGAGCTGGCCCATCACCGCAAGAAGATCGGGCTGCCGGTCGATGACGACTGGTCAAGGCTGGCCGAGGCCAAGCGTGCGTTGCTCGCGATGAGCGTGCCAGCCAAGCTGGATGTCGACGGCAACACCCAATACGTCCACGGTGCGCTGGAAGTACTGGAGCGGGCGGTCGGATAAACCATGCGCCGTCGGGTTCAGCCAACGGTCTGATCGGTTGTGTCAGTGTGTCAGTGGATGTACCGTCGTGGCAGGTCTTTGCTGAGCCGACAGATGATTTCATAGGGGTGCGTGCCCGCGAGTCTCGCTAAGTTGGGCACGCTGCTGGGGGCGGCCGGGTCGTCACTGATCACATGAACGGTTGCGTTCATCAGGGTATGCGGGTCGGCCCCATCCGCCAGCCCGGGTGCGTCGGTCAGGTCGATCGTCAGCTGATCCATGTTGACCCGGCCAAGGACGGGTGCGTCAAGATAGGTTCCCTGCTGATCATCGAGGAATACGCGGACACTGGCCTGATTACTGAGCGCGACCGGGTAGCCGTCACCGTAACCGACCGGCACCACGCCGATGACGCTGTTGCGCTTGAGTTTGTGTGTTGATCCGTAACCGACCGGCGTCCAGCGTGGGTAGCGTTGAACGTGGTTGATGTGTGTAACCCAGCGGAGTGGGTGTTCGAGTGTCGGTGCCTCATCAAGAATCGGACCGGTCATCAGTTCGCCGGCGTAGCCGTAGACGCCAAGTCCGGGACGCACCATGTCCAGGTGAAAGCGTCGATCACGCAGGGTGGCAAAGCTGTTGGCGATATGAAGCAAACAGTCATCAGGCAGTTGACCGGCATGCGCCTCGACGACCGATTCAAAGCGTTCGAGCTGTTCGTAAGCGAAATCGGGGTTGTCATCAGCGGTGGCCAGATGGGACCACACGCCGGCGACACGGACGTGCGGCATGCTTCCCATATCGTTGAACGCCTGAGCGAATTGTTCCTCGTTCAGACCCGATCGGCTCATCCCGGTATCAAGGTGCAGGTGGATGGGCAGTTTGATCCCGAAGGTTCGGCCGATCTGGTTGACAGCCTGAAGCTGATCAAGGTCGTGGATCGTCAGGTGGAGCTGGCCGGCGACGGCGGGACGGTAGAGGGCGTCGGTCCGGTTCAGCTCACGCACCGGGCCGAGGATCATGATCGGGCCGGTCACACTTTTTAGAATCAGGCGTTCGGCTTCCGAAGCACTGTAAACCGCGAGCATGTCGCAACCGGCTTTGACCAGTCGGTGCGCCACTTGCGAAGCGCCCAAGCCATAGGCGTCCTTCTTGACCACACAGCACAGCTTCGGCTTGGATGGGCCATTGGGGCATGCCTTCTCGTTGCCGGTGACCATTTTTTTGAGCGCGAGGAAGTTGCGCTGCACTTTAGCCAGGTCAATCTCCAACCAGCTTGTATCCGACGGCATGGGGACCTCGACTCGAACAGGCGACGCCAGGGTGATCGGTCCGCGTAGTTGTACCACGAGCAGGCTCTCCGTAATATCGTGTTCTATTACCGGTTTGGTAGCTATCGGTCAGTCGTACCGTTTCCCGGCGTATCGGGAACGGGCCCCCGGATTATCGGCGGGGAGGATGCTGCGTGACGGATGGCCGGCCTTGGCATGCTAAGCTTATATTAAACAAGTGCTTGAAGCCACGCCCGCCATCCTTCCCGCAGCGCCTCCCTGCCATGACTGATCGAATCTGATCGGGTATATCCCCCGGCTGACGGACCGGCTACGGTGTGTATGGGTGCGAACATCACCCCCCCAACACCCCGTTGTCACACACGCGGCCGGCATCCGCCCGGCATAGGGAAAGTGATCGATCATCATGAGTCAGGACTTATTTGATACCCAAACAAGCTTCAAAGACCTTGGCCTGCGCAACAGTGTGTTGAAGGGGCTGGAGGAGGCCGGCTTTCAACACCCGACGGATATTCAAGCCCGACTGATCCCCGCCATCTTAGCGGGTAAGGACGTGATCGGTCAGGCTCGCACCGGCACAGGCAAGACGGCGGCGTTCGGCCTGCCGCTATTACATCTGGCTGACCCAAAGGTGCCAATGCAGGCGCTGGTGATGACCCCGACCCGCGAGCTTGCGGCCCAGGTCGCTGCCGAGCTGGACAGCCTCGGTAAGTTCACGCCGATCAAGACCGCGTGCATCATCGGCGGGGAATCGATGCGATCACAACAGAAGTCGGTCAAACGTGGCGGGCACATCATCGTCGGCACGCCCGGGCGGATCATGGACCTGTTCGGTCGGAAGCAGATCCACTTTGACAATATCCGGTTCGCCGTGCTGGACGAAGTCGACCGCATGCTGGACATCGGCTTCCGCGAAGACATCCGTAAGATCCTGCGGAACATCAAGCGCGAGCATCAGACGGTGTTCGTCTCCGCCACGATCGATCCGGAGATCGAATCGTTGGGCCGATCCTTCATGAAAAAGGATGCGGAGAAGATCACCACGGTGTCGGGGTCGCTGACGGTGTCGATGGTGGATCAGAAGTATCTGTCTGTCGAGCCTTGGGACAAGCGTGCGCTGCTGCTGCACCTGCTCCGCCACGAGAAGCCGGAGACCACGGTCGTGTTCTGCAAGACCAAGGCCACGGTCCACAAGATTGCGAAGTATCTGCAGGACAAAGGCATCAGTGCCCGGGAGATCCACGGCGACCTACATCAGCGCAAGCGCAACGCGGTGATGAAATCCATGCGCCAAGGTAAGCTGGACGTGCTGATCGCCTCGGACCTGGCGGCTCGTGGTCTGGACGTGGAACACATCACACACGTGATCAACTACGACCTGCCGGAAGACCCGGAGGTGTACATCCACCGCATCGGTCGGACCGCCCGGGCCGGACGTCGCGGGGTGGCCTGGTCGTTCGTGACCCCCGATCAGGGCAAACTGTTGACGGAGATCGAAAAGCTTTCGGGCAGCCTGATCGAGAAGATGGACTACCCGGACTTCAAGCCCGGCCCTGTCCCGCAGGACGTGCTGGAAGCTCGACAGGCGGATGAGCGACGGTCCGCCGCTCCGGCGAAGACACTCGAAGCACGGGCCACGCCGGCGGTCAACCTCTCGGGTTACACCGAAGAGGAACTGAAGATCATGTTCCCGGACGGGAATATCCCGAAAACCCTGCCGCGCAAGGGACTGGGTTCACGGTTCCGGACACGCCGCGGGTAATCCAATCGTTCATTTTTTCTTCAGGATCGCGCGCCACCCCGTCCCCGCGGTGGGCGTGGGCTGGCGGGACATCATGGTCCGCCGGACGTCTTCGACGATGATGTTGGCATCCTCGTCGGCCCCGGTGATGATCTGAATGACCTGCTTGACCTGCTTACGGGGCACGATCACGAAACACATCGCGACTTCTCCGGATCGCCCCCGGGCAGGGATCTCGGTCACGGTATACCCCGCCATCCGCAGGGCCATGGCGATCGCATGGGTGAAGTGTCGGCTGATCGCGACGACACGCTGATGCCCGATCGCCAAAGTCTCCTCCAACGCGACACCACAGGCATTGCCCAAGGCAAAGCCCAAGCCGTAGGAGACGATCTTCACGACTGTCGGCTCGACCAGCACTCCTGATACCGCGGTTACCCACACCGTCACCTCGCAGAAGCCCAAGACCGCCGCGGTCCATCGCGCACCGCGCACGACACAGATTGTTCGGACGGTGCCCAGTGAAACGTCCGTAATGCGAGCGAGAATGATGAAGACGGGCCAGAAGACCGGATAAGTATCCAACCAGTCGGCAAGGTGTTGCATGCCGTTATTGTGACATCCGCGGTGACGATTGCGAATCGGGGGACACGATCACGCCTTCACACCCAAAGCAGCAGGCCGAACATCACCAGCCATACCACCGCCAGGAAGTGCCAGAACAGGCACATCTGTTTCAGGTGTACGGCGCCATGCTGATCGGCTGTCGCGGTGTGGTGTTTTTGATTGAGAATGAGCAACCGGATAAGCCCCGCGATCACGTGCAGGGCGTGCAGCGTCACCAACGTAAGCACGAGCATGCAGGCGGCCCCCCATGTGCCTTCCAGCTCGCGGTGTTGGCGGACCAGGGTGATCAGCCCGGGGGTCTGTAATACGAGGAACACCACGCCCAGAAGGGTACTGGTGCGCAGGGCGAGTTTGGCCGGCGTGAGCCGACTCATCTTCGCCCAGAGGTAAGCGGCATGGAGTGTGACACTGGAAACCAGCAGGACAAACGTGCTGACCCAGAACCAGACCGGCAGCGGCGGAGTGGGAACCTCCGAGCGACCTCGGATGATCGTGTAACCGATAAACAACCAGCCGAATGCGATGGCCAGCCCTGCGATGAATAACCACACACCCAGTGTCCCGGCCGCGGGCGGGGCTTTGAACGATGCCAGCTTGTCGTCGTGTTGAGTTTCGGGAGCGAGCCCGGCATCCATCACGTTCATGAGGAACCTCCTGACAGAAATGCTTCCAGACTATTATATCCGTTTTAGCCCATTTACTAGCTTTGAAAGCACCCGGGCCGGACCAGACCAAGAAGCCATCCAAGCTGTTATTCGTTTGTTTACAGATATTTACCGCTCCGTTCTCCAAGTATGAGATTCTCGTGGCGCCGACCTCTGAACCAACGAGCGGCGGCGTCTTTGCCGTGTAACGCCAAGTCGCTATCATGGCCCGCCTATGGCAAGTGGTACACGCGAAATCAAAGGCCGGATCAAGGCGGTCGGAAATATCCAGCGCATCACCAAGACGATGCAGATGATCGCCACCGCGCGATTCCAGGCGATGCAGAAACGCGCGACCGATGCGCAGGCGTACACCCAACGGATAAGCCAAGTCGTCAGTGAACTGGCGGCCGCGTTGGGAGAGACCGGCGAAGTCTCGCACCCGCTGCTGTCGGCTCCTAAACCGGCGGTCGGCCGGGACCTGATCCTGGTCATCAGCTCCAACCGTGGGCTGTGCGGCGGATACAACGCCAACCTGCTTCGTACCGCCATGACGCAGATCCGGGATCGAAACGTCGATCTGCACGTGGTCGGGAAAAAAGCCAACAGCTACTTCAAGTTCTCCGGCGTCAAGATCGACGCGTTCCACAGCCACTTCACGGACAAACCCGAATACACCGACGTGGAGCGACTGGCTGAGGAATACATGCAGGCCTTTACCGAGGGTAAGTACGATTCGGTAAAGGTGGTTTACACGGCTTTCGTGTCGATGTCGAAGCAGGAGCCCCGCATCCAGCAATTGCTGCCGTTGGAACCCCCCAAAGCCGAGCGTGTGGACAGCGCTTCCAAGAGCATCCAAATGGTCTATGACTTCTCGCCCGACCCGGAGGAACTGCTCAACGAGCTGCTACCGATCACGGTCAAGACCAGCCTGTTCCAGTGCTTCAACGAAGCCACGGTCAGCGAACAGTTGGCTCGGATGGTGGCGATGAAGGCGGCGACGGACGCGGCGGGAAAGATGCAGAAATCGTTGAAGCGGAAGTTCAACCGGGCCCGACAGGCCGCGATCACCACGGAGCTGAGCGAGATCATCGCCGGTGCCGCGGCGTTGGGCTGATCGGCTTTACCTTGTCTTTATCATCCTGCATTCCAGCACTCGGTATCCGCGTGCCGGTGGTTGATTATGACTACATCACCATTGGCCGGCGAGGATCTGATCAATGGCGTGCGCGACGCCGTGTTCATGATTCGGTCGGGTGACGTAGCTGGCGTGCTGCTTGGCGGCATCCACGGCATTGCCCATCGCGATCGCACAGCCGGCGGCTCGCAGCATCGCCACATCGTTGATCTCGTCACCGATCACGGCCACCTGTTCGGTGGGGATGTTCAGTCGTTGAGCGATCCAGGACAGGCCGTGCCATTTATCGACGCCCGGAGCGAAGACTTCAAGGATATGCACGGATTCATCAGGATCGGGAGCCTGCACGGCGGCGAAGGCGTGAGCTTCGACCAGGCCGGTGAAATGATCGCAGACCCGATCCAGGATCCGGGGCATCTGCGACCCGGGAGCAACCATTCCGACCCGAAGGGCATGCGTGAGGTCCTCCGGGACAGGCTGACGCTGTTCGTGTAGCTTTGATCCGGTGAAGTCGAACCACCAGCGGCTGTTGGATGTGACTTCGCCTTGCCCGGTGATGAGATACTCATATCCAGCGTGTCCCGGCTCACGGTAGACCAATACCGCATAGGGCTCTTCCTGCAGGAAGTCAACGAGTCGAACCACGACATCGGTTTCTATCGGTGTGTGATGGAGGGTTCGGCCGGTGCTGGCTTCGGCGATCATCGCCCCGGTGACAAACACACCAAGATCTATATCTGGGATCTGTTCAAGGATGTAACTTGCTTCGCGCCAGCCCCGTCCGGTACACGGCACCACCGTCAGACCAGCGGCTTTGGCCCGGCAGATCGCGGCGCGGTTTTCCTCGCTGACCCGCCCCTCGGGACAGAGCAGCGTGCCATCCAGATCGATCGCCAATAAACGGTAACGCATGACGGCATGATACCAGCACATCGAGCCGTCTCGGACACAGGAGCTGACTTAGAGCAACGGCGACAACAGCGATGCGGCCCCCTCGGTGTATTGCGCCAGCTTCGGACGTTTCATCCATTCTTCCGGGTCAATCGGCGTGCTCTGGTTGAGGTAACTCTGCTGGGCGAAACGCAGGTGCTGCGTGATCTGCGGGCCATACAACAATACATTGATCTCGAAGTTGAGGTAGAACGATCGGATGTCGAGATTGGCCGAGCCGAGCAGAGCAAACGCGTCGTCCACAGTGATGGTCTTGGCGTGCAGCATGCCTCCTCGATAAGTGTGGATCTTAACGCCGGACTCCAGCAAGGTTTGGAAATAATACCGGCCAGCGGCGGCGACGATCGGGTGATCAGACTTCTGTGGGATGATCAGTTCCACCTTCACTCCCCGGTCGGCGGCCATGGAAAGGGCAACCAAGGTCGGCTCATCGGGGACGAGGTACGGGGTGGTCATAATAATTTGGCGTTGGGCGGCGGCCAGTGCCGCGATCAGGACCCGCCGGAAGCTTTCGCCTTCATGGTTCGGGCCGGTCGGGACAACCTGGGCCGGGATCTCACCGATGGGCTGAATCGACGGGTAGAGGTCGTCGCCGTCGAGCGTCTGCTCGGTATCGAAGGCCCAATCTTCGCAGAAGACCTGCTGGAACTGGCCGACGACCGGACCGGTGAATCGTCCGGAGAGGTCGATCCACTGCCCTGCGCGTTTGTGGCCGTAGTCTTCGTTGACGATGTTGTGGCTGCCGGCATAAGCGATCCGACCGTCGATCACGGCGATCTTACGGTGGTTGCGCAGGTCGATCCGGGCGAGCTTGCGACGCCAAGGCGCCACGGGCAGCATGGGCACGACCTGAACGCCGGCTTGGCGCAGTTCTCCCGGCATGGCGCTTTTGAAAAACGTGCGGGACCCGGCGGCGTCGGCGAGCAACCGGCAGGCGATACCACGTTGTGCCGCACGGATGAGTGCGTCCGCAACTTTTCGCCCGGTCTCGTCCGGCCGAAAGATGTAATACAGCAGGTGTACGTGGTGAACAGCCTGATCGATATCCGATGCCAGCTGATCCGCCAGGTTCTGTGTGTGTTCAATCAATTCGACATCATTGCCCGCCAGAATGGGATTACCGCTGATACGTTCCGCCTGCAGGATCATGTTCTTCTGCTGCGGATCGATCTCGGGACGAATCACGAAACGTGAGAACCGATCGGGTTCCTGACGCGAACGTACCTGTGCGACACTGAGCCGATGGGACCGGGCACGACGGTGCCCCAATGGATTCATCCCTATCAACAAGTAAATAACCAGTCCGACCTCGGGCAGGAACATGATCAGAACCAGCCAGGCCATGGCAGTACTGGGTGTAAACCGCCTGCGAAGGATTACGGCGATCATGACGATCCGGATAACCCATTCGATCAGTGCAAAGATAAAAAGCCAGTTCCATGACATGCAGAGGAACCCCTAAGTGATGGCAACAGGTTATGCTCTATTGCCACTGCGGTACAAACGCGGACACGCAGACGGGAAGGTACGCATCAGATGCCGGTCGGGCTGACCACTCCGACCAATGCGTTCATCACCGATATCGCGAGATGTTCACATACCATGCGCATGTTCACGTTCGAGGCGATCATGCGCTGAGCTTCGCTGGTGGCATCGATCACCGCCAGCCAAGGACCGAGCCTGTCTTGGATTTCCTCGGGCAGGGTCGGTGCGTGTTCGGCCGAGATCTCCGCGATCCGTTTTCTGGCGTGAGAAGCCACTAAAGCCAGCATGAGATCGACCGCCTGATGGTTGGCCGCCTCCTTGGATGCGTTGGTATGGGCCTTGACCCATTCAGACGCGAAGCCGTCCACCAAGCTGTGAATGGATTGGCCCAGGTCAGGCGTGAAATGACCTTGTGCCGCCCGGTCCAAGGCTGGGGGGATTGTCTCGTACCAGACCAGCAGGCCGTAGCGTCGGATCATTTCCGCCCGACCGAGGCTGCCATCGGCAAAAGCGACCAGAGCCTGCTTCTGAGGCGAGGTCAGTCCGTCCGTGTGTTTCTCACACCATTGCTGAACCACCTCATCGGGTAATGGAGAAAAGTGCACGCGAAGACATCGACTGCGGACCGTAGGCAGGAGACGGTCTTCGTGGGCGGTCACAAGAATAATGGTTGTGCCCGGCGGGGGTTCTTCCAAGGTTTTCAGGATCGTGTTCTGTCCGGAGGCGTTCATCAATTCGGCTTCGTCAATGATGAACACCTTGCCGTGGTGCAGTTTGGGCGCCAGACCGGCCGGGCCGACCAGTTCCGACCGAAGCACATCGACAGGGATCACGCGTTGCTTCTGCTGGCGGACTTTCGGGTCATCGCTGAACATTGCCAGTTCTTTACGAACGATGTGCAGGTCCGGGTGCGCGGTCGTCAGTACTGATAGTTCGTCCTCACTCTCGTCGCGTTCAGAGTCATCCGATACCCGAAACAGCCGACAGGAATCACATCGGCCGCAAGCGGAGGCCCGCGGCTTTCCGGTTGTGTTATCCTCGTGACAGAGCAGTAATTGTGCATAGGCCAGCGCCGCGGTGAACTTCCCCACGCCCATCGGGCCATGGAAAATCAGCGCGTGATGGCCCTTCCCAGAGGAAAGCTGGTGGCGGAGCAGCTCAACGGCATGGTCCTGGCCGAGGATATGATCCATATCGGCATGGTATCAAAGCCTAAAAACAAGGGGTACAAGGGACGGCGGAACATGCCCGAATGATGCAAATGGCGCCGTATATGATACAATCGAGTCCCTTATTCTCGTGGAGGCAGACCCCATGTTCAGGTCCCCCAGCCCGTTCCCGAAACCGATCAGGTCGGATATCGTGGGGGTGGGTGTGCCGGTCTTGGCGCTGGCCAGCGTCTTTGTGCTCGGACTGATCTGTGCCGGGCTGATCGGAGCGGCCGGCGGCCCCTCGGAATCATCCGCCGAACCGATGCAGGTTTCCGGTTCGGCGGAACCGACCCCCGAAAGCACTCCCCCCACTCAACCCGAACACCACATCCCCTCGTTACCAACCCCCACCCTCACC